>NZ_JAAGPE010000378.1:0-7662 GCF_017104605.1 Burkholderia sp. Ac-20384
TCTGTTCAAATCGTACGAATCGTGGGGCACGTTGCCGCGTACGGTGGCGTGCGCGGCAACGGTTTGCATCAGTTCTCTTCTTCGAGCCAGCAGGTGTCGTGCTGCGCGAGCATCGCGCTCGCCGCGGCCGGCCCCCACGTGCCCGCCGCGTACGGCTTCGGCGGCTTCAGCGAGCGTGCCCATTCGTTCAGGATAGGCTCGACCCAGCGCCATGCGGCTTCTTGTTCGTCGCGGCGCACGAAGAGGGCGAGACGGCCGTTGATCACGTCGAGCAGCAGGCGCTGGTACGCCTCCATCTGCCCTTCCTTGAAGAACTGGTCGAACGCGAGATCGAGGTGCACGCTCGCGAGGTTCATCCCTTCGCCCGGCTGCTTCGCGAGGCAGTACAGGCGGATCGTCTCGTTCGGCTGCAGCCGGATCACGAGGCGGTTCGAGCCGGGACGCAGCGCGGTGGGCCCGAGCGCCGAATGCGGCACCGGGCGGAAATTCACGACGATCTCCGCGACGCGATCGGCGAGCCGCTTGCCGGTGCGCAGGAAGAACGGCACGCCGGCCCAGCGCCAGTTCTCGATCTCGACCTTCAGCGCGACGAAGGTTTCGGTCTGGCTGTCGGGCTTCACGCCCGGCTCGGTCGCATAGGCCGGCACCTGCGCGCCCTTGATCACGCCCGCATGATACTGGCCGCGCACGGCAACCTTGCCGATGTCGCGCGGATCGACCGGTTTCAGCGCGCGCAGCACGCGCAGCTTCTCGTCGCGCACCGAATCCGAATCCATCGAATGCGGCGGCTCCATCGCGACGATCGACAGCAGCTGCAGCAGGTGGTTCTGCACCATGTCGCGCAGCGCGCCCGTATTGTCATAGAAATCGCCGCGCGCCTCGACGCCGAGCTCCTCGGCGATCGTGATCTGGATGCTCTCGACCCATTCGCGGCGCCACAGCGGCTCGAACAGCGCATTGCCGAAGCGCAGCGCGAGCAGGTTCTGCACGGGTTCCTTGCCGAGATAGTGGTCGATCCGGTAGATCTGGCCTTCCGCGAAGATCTCGCCGACCGCGTCGTTGATCGCGTTCGACGACTTCAGGTCGTAGCCGAGCGGCTTCTCGAGCACGATGCGCGAGCCTTCGTTCAGGCCGACCGACGCGAGTGCCTTGCAGATCGGCACGAACAGCGACGGGCCCGTCGCCAGATAGAACACGCGGATGCCGGGCAGCGATGCCACCGCGTCGCGCAGCACGCCATAGTCTTCCGCGCGGCCGAGATCGAGGTGTACGTACTCGATGCGATCGAGGAAGGACTTCCACGCAGCTTCGTCGAACGCCTTGCCGGCGGCCTTGGCCGCGTGCGGCTTCACGTGGGTGTCGACCCATTCCAGATAGGACGCCCGATCCGATTCATGACGCGCCACGGCAACGATCCGGCCGCTCTCCGCCAGCATGTTCGCACGGTGCGCCTCGAACAGCGCGGGCAGGATCTTGCGCATCGACAGATCGCCGGTGCCGCCGAAAAGTACGAAGGTAAAGCTGGAATCGGTATGCATGTGTCTCCGCCGGGTTGGGGTGCTGGGAAGCGATCCGTAGTGCGATAAAAATATTTTTGACACTGAATTGTAGTTTAACTACAATCCGCCGCAAGGGGTAGCACCTGGGTGAAGAAAAAAAGAAGTGCGGTCGATGAACTGCGCGAGCTTCGCCTTCGGGAACGCCTTGTGCCGAATGTTATCGGACATTGACGGCGCGCATCGTCAGCGCGACGTCGGCCCCGGGCTCGCGCCGCATCATTGCGGCGGGCCAGAAACACAAAGAGGAGACACGCCGTTGAATCTCGATTCACGCTTTCTGTAAGAGCCCGGCCGGTCATCGGCCCCGTACGCTGCATGCGTCCCGCGGCTCGATTTCCCCGTCGTTATCAAGAAGCCGGTTCCCCGTCAGGGAACCTCACGAGTTGATTCAGTCTGGAGGAGATAAGTAATGAAAGTTCGCTCGATCATGGGTGCGCTCTGCGCGGCAGGTCTGATGGCTGGCGCCGTGGCGGCGCAGGCAGCCGAGAATGTAACGGTGCTGCACTGGTGGACCTCGGGCGGCGAGTCGAAGGCCGTCGGCGTGCTGAAGGACGACCTGCAGAAGCAGGGCTACGTGTGGAAGGACTTCGCGGTCGCGGGCGGCGCCGGCGCCGCGGCAATGACCGCGCTGAAGACCAAGGTGATCAGCGGCGACTCACCGTCGGCCGCGCAGATCAAGGGCCCGCTGATCCAGGACTGGGCCGACCAGGGCGTGCTCGTCAACATCGACTCCGCTGCCGGCGACTGGAAGCAGAACCTGCCGCCGGAAATCGACAAGATCATCAAGTACAAGGGCCACACCGTCGCGGCGCCGTTCTCGGTGCACCGCGTGAACTGGCTGTACATCAACAAGGCCGCGCTCGACAAGGTCGGCGCGAAGGTGCCGACCACCTGGCCTGAATTCTTCGCGGTGGCCGACAAGCTGAAGGCCGCGGGCATCCAGCCGGTCGCGATGGGCGGCCAGCCGTGGCAGGACCTGACGCTGTGGGAAGACGTCGTGCTGTCGCAGGGCCCGGCGTTCTACAAGAAGGCGCTGGTCGACCTCGACCAGGCGACGCTGACCTCGCCGCAGATGCTGTCCGTGTTCGACACGGTGCGCAAGATCCAGGGCTACTTCGATGCCGGCCGTAACGGCCGCGACTGGAACCTCGCGACCGCGATGGTGATCAACGGCAAGGCCGGCATGCAGTTCATGGGCGACTGGGCGAAGGGCGAGTTCGAGAACGCCGGCAAGAAGTCGGGCAAGGACTACATCTGCGCACCGGTGCCGGGCACGGCGAATGCTTACACGTTCAACGTCGACTCGTTCGTGTTCTTCCAGCAGAAGGGCGAGAAGGCGGCGACGCCGGGCCAGCTCGCGCTCGCGAAGACGATCATGACGCCGGATTTCCAGGAACAGTTCAGCCTGCTGAAGGGTTCGGTGCCGGTCCGTCTCGGCGTGAAGATGGACAAGTTCGACGACTGCGCGAAGAAGTCGTATGCCGACGAGCAGACCGCGATCAAGTCGGGCGGCTTCGTCCCGTCGCTCGCGCACGGGATGGCGCAGAGCGATGCGACCGCCGGCGCGATCACGGACGTCGTGACGAAGTTCATGAACTCGCAGCAGGATTCGAAGAGCGCGGTTGCCGCGCTCGCGAAGGCCGCGAAGGTCAAGTAACGCGCGACAGGCGCCCGGCCGGAAACGCTTCATCGGCCGGGCGTTTTTGCATGTGCAGCAAACGGGCTCGCCCGCGGGCTCGTGCCGTACCTGGCGCCGGCCCGGCCTGCGTCGCCCTCGTTCCAGGAGTCGAATCAAGTGGCTGCCCCTCTTAGCGGAAACGGATCCGGCGCTGCCGCCGCACGGCGTACGTCGCCGATGTCGGCCTTCGCCGATCGCTGGATTCCGAAGCTCGTGCTTGCGCCGAGCGTCGCGATCGCCGTGGTGTTCATCTACGGCTTCATCCTGATTACCGGCTATCTGTCGCTGACCAATTCGCGGCTGTTGCCGAACTACGAATTCGACGGCTTCGGCCGTTACACGGACCTGTTCCAGAACGACGTGTGGTGGACTTCCGCCGCGAACCTCGGCTGGTTCGGGATTCCGTTCATCGCGATCTGCGTCGCGCTCGGGCTGTTCCTCGCGATCCTGCTCGACCAGCGGATCCGCAACGAAGGCGCGCTGCGCGCGGTCTTCCTGTACCCGATGGCGCTGTCGTTCATCGTCACCGGCACCGCGTGGCAGTGGATCCTGAACCCGGGCCTCGGTCTCGAGAAGGTGATGCACGACTGGGGCTGGACGAGCTTCTCGTTCGACTGGCTCGGCGATCCGGACAAGGCGATCTTCTGCGTGGTGATCGCGGCCGTGTGGCAGTCGACCGGCTTCGTGATGGCGCTGTTCCTCGCGGGGCTGCGCGGTGTCGATGCGGAGATCTTCAAGGCCGCGCAGGTGGACGGCGCGACGCTGCCGACCATCTACCGCAAGATCGTGATCCCGAGCATGCGCCCGGTGTTCTTCTCGGTGCTGCTGATCCTCTGCCACATCACGATCAAGACCTTCGACCTGGTCGTCGCGCTGACGGCGGGCGGCCCGGGTACGTCGTCGTCGCTGCCGGCCATGTTCATGTACACGTTTTCGTTCAACCGCGGACAGCTCGGGCTCGGCGCGGCGTCCTCGGTGATGATGCTCGCGACCGTGGTCGCAGTGCTGGTGCCGCTGATGTATATGGAATCGAGGAGCACCCGCAATGCAGCCTAAGATGACGATCAGCCGGGCAGTGATCTATGCGGCACTGATCCTGTTCGCGCTGTATTTCCTGTTCCCGATCTACGTGATGCTGTCGACGTCGTTCAAGGATCTCGACCAGCTGCGCACTGGCAACCTGCTGACGCCGCCCACCACGTGGACCATCGACCCGTGGGTGAAGGCCTGGAGCGGCGCGTGCACCGGCGTGCGCTGCGACGGCATGAAGCCGTTCTTCCTGAACTCGCTGGAGATGGTGATCCCGGCCGTGCTGATCTCGTCGCTGATCGGCGCGTTCAACGGCTACGTGCTCACGCACTGGCGCTTTCGCGGCGCGGACGCGCTGTTCACGATGATGCTGGTCGGCTGCTTCATCCCGTTCCAGGTGATCCTGCTGCCGATGGCGCGCCTGCAGGGGATGCTCGGCCTCGCCAACACGATTCCGGGCCTCGTGTTCGTGCACGTCGTGTACGGGATCGCGTTCACGACGATGTTCTTCCGCAACTTCTACGTGAGCGTGCCGGCCGAGCTGGTGAAGGCCGCGCGCATCGACGGCGCGGGCTTCTTCACGATCTTCACGAAGATCCTGCTGCCGGTGTCGCTGCCGATCTTCATGGTGTGCCTGATCTGGCAGTTCACGCAGATCTGGAACGACTTCCTGTTCGGGATCGTGTTCTCCGGCGTCGACTCGATGCCGATCACGGTTGCGCTGAACAACCTCGTCAACACGTCGACGGGCGTGAAGGAATACAACGTCGACATGGCCGGCGCGATCATCGCCGCGCTGCCGACGCTGCTCGTCTACATCGTCGCCGGCCGCTACTTCGTGCGCGGGCTGACGGCGGGCGCGGTGAAGGGGTAAGCGCGGCTTCATCCGATACGACGAACCGGCCGCGCCTCGCGCGCGGCGCATCGAAACGAACCCGACGCGGCGCCGGAGTGCGCCGCGCGAGACGAGACAGAGGATTCACAGCATGGCAAGCCTTTCCATCCGTGACGTGTACAAGACCTACCCGAACGGGGTGCCGGTCCTGAAGGGTGTCGACATCGAGATCGAGGACGGACAGTTCCTGATCCTGGTCGGCGGGTCGGGCTGCGGGAAGTCGACGCTGCTCAACATGATCGCCGGGCTCGAGACCGTGACGAGCGGCGAGATCTGCATCGACGGCAAGGTCGTCAACGACCTGTCGCCGAAGGATCGCGACATCGCGATGGTGTTCCAGTCGTACGCGCTGTATCCGTCGATGACGGTGCGCGAGAACATCTCGTTCGGCCTGAACATCCGCAAGGTGCCGAAGAGCGAGCAGCAGCAGATCGTCGACCGCGTGTCGCAGATGCTGCAGATCCAGCACCTGCTCGACCGCAAGCCGGGCCAGCTGTCGGGCGGCCAGCGCCAGCGCGTCGCGATGGGCCGTGCGCTCGCGCGCGATCCGTCGCTGTTCCTGTTCGACGAGCCGCTGTCGAACCTCGACGCGAAGCTGCGCATCGAGATGCGCGCGGAAATCAAGCTGCTGCACCAGCGCCTCGGCACGACGATCGTCTACGTGACGCACGACCAGATCGAGGCGATGACGCTCGGCGACCGGATCGCTGTGATGAAGGACGGCGTGGTCCAGCAGTTCGGCGCGCCGCAGGACATCTACGATTCGCCGTCGAACCTGTTCGTCGCGGGCTTCATCGGCGCGCCGCCGATGAACTTCATCAACGGCAAGCTGGTCGAGCAGGGCAGCGGGATCGCGCTCGAGATCGACACGGGCCTCGCGCGCAGCGCGCTGAACCTGCCGTTCGACGCGGCGAAGCTGAAGTCGCATGTCGGCCGCGAGGTGATTCTCGGCCTGCGTCCGGAGCGCATCACCGACGCGCGCAACGCGCACAACGGCGAGGCGTCGAACCTGCAGCCGATCGACGTGCGCGTCGACGTGACCGAGCCGACCGGGCCGGATACGCACGTGTTCGCGCAGGTGAACGGCAAGCGGATCGTGAGCCGCGTGCATCCGGCCGCGAACCCGCAGCCGGGGCAGACCCAGTCGCTGCTGTTCGACGTGTCGAAGGCGGTGCTGTTCGATCCGGCGTCGGAAGAGCGGATCGCGTGACGTCGCGCGAGCGCTGAACGAAGCAAAAAGGGGCCGTCTTCGGACGGCCCCTTTGTTTTTGCGCTGCGGCTGTCGCTGGTTTGGCAGTCAGTGCGGCAGCCGCACGTCGAACTTGAACGTCGCGAGCCGCGCGACGAGGATGAAGCCGGTCGCGAGCAGCACGCTGTACACCGAGTCGAACTGCAGCCACACGAGCAGCAGGTAGAACCAGCAGCCGACGAACGCGCAGGTCGCGTACGGCCGCGAATCGCGCAGGATCAGCGGGATGTCGTTGCACAGCACGTCGCGGATGATCCCGCCGACCACGCCCGTGATCACGCCCATCATCACCGCGATGAAGCGCGGCATCTCGGCATCGAGCGCGATCGCCGTGCCCGAGATGCTGAAGATCCCGAGCCCGATCGCATCGGCGACGAGCAGCAACCGCTCGGCCGACAGTCGCGACAGCATTCGCAGCACGAACGGCGCGAACAGCGCGAGCACGAAGATCGCGATCACGTAGTCGTCGTGCACGACCCAGTAGAACGGCCGGCGTTCGAGCAGGATGTCGCGCAGCGTGCCGCCGCCGAACGCGGTGGCGAGCGCGACGACGAACGTGCCGACCGAGTCGAGGCGGTTCTTGCGCGCCTCGATGAAGCCCGAGATCGCAAAGGCCAGCGTGGCGATCGCCTCCAGTATCGCGATCGCGAGCGTCAGCCTAGGATGCGGCACGCGGCCCCCGGTCGCCGGGTGCCGCGAACGGTTGCAGCAGCACCAGCACCGCGCCCGCGCCGCCGTCGTTGCCGCGTGCCTCGCAGAACGCGATCACTTCTTCCTTCTGCACGAGCCACGCACGGACCTTGCCTTTCAGCACCGGTTCCTTGCCGATCGAGCCGAGCCCCTTGCCGTGGATCACGCGCAGGCAGCGCAGCCCTTTCTTGCCGGCTTCGCGGATGAACTCGGCGAGCGCGTCGCGCGCCTCGTCGCGCCGCATCCCGTGCAGGTCGATCTGCGCCTGCACGATCCACGCGCCGCTGCGCAGCTTGCGCACGACGTCGCGGCTGATGCCGGGGCGGTGGTAGTACAGCGAGTCGTCGCTGTCGAGCAGCGTTTCAGGATCGAATTCGTCGGACAGCGTCGCGTTCAGCACGGCTTCCTCGTCGCGCTGCGTCTGCTTCGGCACCGGGTCGGGCGGCGTGCGGCCGGCCGCCGCGCGCGGCGGCGCGTTCAGCGGCTGGATGGTGCCAATCTCGTTGCGGAACAGGTTTGCGTCGGCTTCCGCCTTGCGTTCGGCCTTCGCGGTTTCGACGCG
>NZ_JAAGPE010000379.1:0-235 GCF_017104605.1 Burkholderia sp. Ac-20384
GTTTGATGACTGCGTGTGGTTGTGTTGTAAGTCATACTGGGTGTTAGGTGTGATGCGGTGTCTGTAGATGTGTGTGGTGAATTTGGGTGTGGTAGTGGGGTAGTGATGGTGGTATTGGTGTGTTGGGGGGTATGTGTTGGTGTGGTTCGCGGTGATGGTGTTGGTGTGACTTGTGGTATAGTGTTTTCAGGGTGGGATCTACATCTATTTTTTTTTTTTTTTTTTTTTTTTTTAC
>NZ_JAAGPE010000380.1:0-7495 GCF_017104605.1 Burkholderia sp. Ac-20384
TCCGCGTAGCCGGTGCCGGACGCGCCGGCAGCGGCGCCCGTGCTGCTCGCCGCGCGCCCGGCGTCGGGCGCCACAACCGAACCCGGCGCCATCGCCGCATTCCCGCCGAACTGCCCGCCGCTCGCCGCATTGGCGTGCGCGAGCGCGGTTTCGGCCGTCTCGCCGCGCCCCGGAATCACGATCATCCCGTCGTCCGCGTGCGCGGCCGGGGCGGCGATCCACAGCGCCGCGGCGAGCACAAACGCACGCCGGACGTGCGTGAGCCGCCCGTTCCTTCCGCGAAGTGCGCTGCCAGTCATCGCCGTATCCCCGATCCGTTGCTCCGCTTCGCATTCTAGGGAGCGGGGCGGTCGCGCAAACGATGAATAGAGGGGGCCTTTGCCGCGTTATTCGCCCGATTGCCGGTTGCGTCCGACGCCTACCATCGCTGTCATGGAAAAAAGCCTCTCGAGTCGCCATCCGGCGCGAGGGGCGTGCAGCGCTTCATACGGAGAGACGCACACATGCTGGACAAACTCGATGCGGAATTCGCGTTCGGCCGACAGGCGCTGGACGTACGCGCCTACCGGCAGGAACTGCTGTCGTCGAACATCGCGAACTCCGACACGCCCGGCTACCAGGCCCGCGACGTCGATTTCGCGTCGACGCTCGCGCGCTCGCTGAAGCAGGCGGGCGGCGGCCTCGCGCCGAGCAACGCGGCGCAACTGCCGATGGCGCAGCCGGCCGGCGTGACGAGCGGGATGTCGATGGTGTCGACGGCGGCGGGCCACATGGCCGGCACCGCGAAGCTGATCCCGACGGGCGGCCCGTCGGACGACTACGGCCGTGCGCAATACCGGATGCCGCTGCAGCCGGCGCTCGACGGCAACACGGTCGATCTCGACGTCGAGCGCGTGCAGTTCGCGAACAACGCGCTGCACTACCAGACCGGGATGACCGTGATGACCCAGCAGATCAAGGCGATGATCGCCGCGATCACGACGAACCAGTGACGGCGCGCACCGCCACCGAATCCGAGCAAAAGGAGCTTCCATGCCCTCGTTGATGAACATCTTCGGCGTCGCCGGCTCGGCGCTGTCGGCGCAGTCGCAGCGCCTGAACGTCACCGCGTCGAACCTCGCGAACGCCGACAGCGCGACCGGCCCCGACGGCAAGCCGTACAAGGCCAAGCAGGTCGTGTTCGCGACCGACCCGATCGGCGGTGCGCGCACCGCGTCCGGCCAGGGCGTGGGCGGCGTGCGCGTGACGAAGGTGATGGACGACCCGTCGCCGATGAAGTCGACCTACGACCCGTCGAACCCGGCTGCCGATTCGAACGGCTACGTGCAGATGCCGAACGTCGATCCGGTGCAGGAGATGGTGAACATGATCTCGGCATCGCGCTCGTACCAGGCCAACGTCGAGACGCTGAACACCGCGAAGACGCTGATGCTCAAGACGCTGACGATCGGCTCGTAAGCCGCGCGTCGACCGACCTTACAGACTCGACAGTTCCGACAGAAGGCTCCCAGGATGACTTCCTCCAGCACGACGATCGGCAGCAACGGCACGAACGTGTCGAACCTGCCGACCGACACGATGAACACCAACAACGTGTCGAACACCAACGGCACGTCGGCGAGCGACCTGCAGGCGACGTTCCTGAAGCTGCTCGTCACGCAGCTGCAGAACCAGGACCCGACCAGCCCGGTCGACAGCTCGCAGATGACGTCGCAGCTCGCCCAGATCAACACGGTGAGCGGCATTGCGCAGCTGAACACGTCGCTCACGTCGCTGTCGACGCAGCTCACGGCCGGCCAGCAGACGCAGGCCGCGCTGCTGATCGGCACGAACGTGCTCGCGCCGGGCAACGCGGTCGCGGTGAAGAGCGGCGCGGCGTCGCCGTTCGGCGTGTCGCTGTCGAGCTCGGTGTCGAACCTGACGATCACCGTGAAGAACGCGGCGGGCACCGTGGTGAACACGATCAACGCCGGCGCGCAGTCGGCCGGCACCGTGCCGTTCAACTGGACGCCGACCGACTCGGCGGGCAACGCACTGCCGGACGGCAAGTACACCGTCAGCGCGTCGTACACCGACAGCAACGGCACGCCGCAGCCGGCCACGACGCTCGCGGCGTCGACCGTGCAGAGCGTGATCAAGCAGGCGGACGGCACCGCCGGGCTCGTGCTGTCGAACGGCACGACCGTGGGGCTGACCCAGGTTGCGTCGATTTTCCCGAACACCACGTCGTCCGCGTCGAATTCGTCCGGCAGCGGCACCACCTCCAACTGATACTGATCGAGCAATCTCGAAACGGAGACCGAAATGGGTTATCAACAGGGTCTGAGCGGCCTCTCGGGTGCATCGAACGCGCTCGACGTGATCGGCAACAACATCGCGAACGCGAACACGGTCGGCTTCAAGTCGAGCACCGCGCAGTTCGCCGACATGTATGCGAACTCGGTCGCGACGTCGACCAACACGCAGATCGGTATCGGCACCGCGCTGAACGCGGTGGAGCAGAACTTCGGCCAGGGCACGATCAACTCGTCGAGCTCGTCGCTCGACGTCGCGATCAACGGCAACGGCTTCTTCCAGATGTCGAACAACGGCGTGACGACGTACTCGCGCGACGGCACGTTCCAGCGCGACAAGAACGGCTACATCGTCGACTCGCAAGGCCGTAACCTGATGGGCTACGCAGCCAACGCGGGCGGCGTGATCAACACCGCGCAGACCGTGCCGCTGCAGGCGCCGACGACCAACATCTCGCCGACCGCGACGACCAAGATCTCGGCCCAGTTCAACCTGAACTCGCAGGACACGACGCCGACCAAGACGCCGTTCAGCGCGACCGACAACACGACCTACAACTACTCGACGTCGATCCAGGTGTACGACTCGCTCGGCGGTTCGCAGGCGGTCAACATGTACTTCGTGAAGTCGGCGGCCGGCACGTGGGAAGCGTACGCGGGCGTGCAGGGCGGCGCCACGAACGATCTCGGCACGGTCAACTTCAATTCGTCGGGCACGATCCAGAGCACGACGACGGGCACGCCGCCCACGCCGACCACGTCGGTCGGCCAGTTCCAGTTCACGGTGCCGAACACCGACGGCTCGGCAACGCCGCAGAGCCTCACGCTCGACCTGACCGGCACGACGCAATACGGCGGCAAGGACGGCGTGAACAACCTTGCGCAGGACGGCTACGCGAGCGGCACGCTGACGACCTACACGATCGGCACCGACGGCAAGCTGACCGGCAACTACTCGAACGGCCAGACCGCCGTGCTCGGCCAGATCGCGCTCGCGAACTTCAACAACCCGAACGGGCTGGTGAACCTCGGCGGCAACCAGTATGCGGAAAGCGCCGCGTCGGGCGTGCCGCAGGTCTCGGCGCCGGGCAGCACGAACCACGGCACGCTGCAGGGCAGCGCGCTGGAAAACTCGAACGTCGACCTGACGTCGCAGCTCGTCAACCTGATCACCGCGCAGCGCAACTACCAGGCGAATGCGCAGACGATCAAGACGCAGCAGACCGTCGACCAGACGCTCATCAACCTGTAAGCGCGGACAACGAGCAGCCATGGACCGACTGATCTACACGGCGATGACGGGTGCGTCGCAGTCGCTCGACCAGCAGGCGATCGTCGCGAACAACCTCGCGAACGCGTCGACGACGGGCTTTCGCGCGCAGCTCGCGACGTATCGCGCGGTGCCGATGAATTTCGGCGACGGCAGCACGAGCGACCCGACGACGACGCGCACCTACGTGCTCGCGTCGACGCCCGGCGCCGACTACGCGCCGGGTCCGATTACGCGCACCGGCAACCCGCTCGACGTCGCCGTGCAGGGCGCGGGCTGGCTGTCGGTGCAGGCGGCCGACGGCAGCGAGGCGTACACGCGCGCCGGCAACCTGCACGTCGACGAGAACGGCCAGCTCGTCAACGCGAGCAACCTGCCGGTGGTCGGCAACGGCGGCCCGATCTCGGTGCCGCCGAACGCGGAAGTGACGATCGGCAAGGACGGCACGATTTCCGCGCTGATGCCGGGCGACCCGCCGACGGCGGTCGCGATCGTCGACCAGATGAAGCTCGTGAATCCCGATCCGGCCACGCTCACGCGCGGCAACGACGGGCTGTTCCGCACCGCCGACGGCAATCCGGCCGATGCCGACCCGAACGTGGTCGTCACGCCGAATTCGCTCGAAGGCAGCAACGTCAACCCGGTGACCGCGATGGTCGCGATGATCGACAACGCGCGCGCGTTCCAGCTTCAGTCGAAGCTGATCCAGACGGCCGACCAGAACGAGCAGTCGGCGAACCAGCTGCTCAATTTCAGCTGAGCGATAGGGTCTGTTTACATATGTAAACAGACCCTATGCCAGCCTACGCAGGAGAACTGACAAGTGAACCGTTCGCTCTACATCGCCGCCACCGGCATGAATGCGCAGCAGGCGCAGATGGACGTGATTTCGAACAACCTCGCGAACACCAGCACGAACGGCTTCAAGGCGTCGCGCGCGGTGTTCGAGGATCTGCTGTACCAGACCATCCGCCAGCCGGGCGCGAACTCGACGCAGCAGACGGAACTGCCGTCGGGCCTGCAGCTCGGCACCGGCGTGCAGCAGGTCGCGACCGAGCGCCTGTACACGCAGGGCGGCCTCACGCAGACCGGCAACTCGAAGGACGTCGCGATCAACGGCGCGGGCTTCTTCCAGGTGCTGATGCCGGACGGCACGAACGCCTACACGCGCGACGGCTCGTTCCAGACCAACGCGCAGGGCCAGCTCGTCACGTCGAGCGGCTACCAGGTCCTGCCGGCGATCACGATTCCGCAGAACGCGACGTCGCTGACGATCGGCAAGGACGGCGTCGTGACGGTCACGCAGGCGGGCTCGACCAATTCGGTGCAGATCGGCTCGCTGCAGGTCGCGACCTTCATCAACCCGGCCGGTCTCGAGGCGCGCGGCGAGAACCTGTTCTCCGAAACGACGTCGTCGGGTGCGCCGAACGTGTCGCAGCCGGGCCTGAACGGCGCGGGCACGCTCAGCCAGAACTACGTCGAATCGTCGAACGTGAACGTCGTGCAGGAGCTCGTCAACATGATCCAGACGCAGCGTGCCTACGAGATCAACAGCAAGGCCGTGACGACGTCCGACCAGATGCTGCAGACCGTCACGCAGATGAAGAGCTAACCGGAACACCCGTCGTCGCCATGAAGCAGGTTCGCCTCCTCCCGTCAGCCACCGTCCGCGCCGCATGCGCGGTCGCGGTGGCGGCGTTCGCCGCCGGTTGCGCGCAGATTCCGCGCGATCCGATCATCCAGCAGCCGATGACGGCGCAGCCGCCGACGCCGGTGTCTATGCAGGCGCCCGGCTCGATCTACAACCCCGGCTACGCGGGGCGGCCGCTCTTCGAGGATCAGCGTCCGCGCAACGTCGGCGACATCCTGACGATCATGATCGCGGAGAACATCAACGCGACCAAGTCGTCGGGCGCGAACACGAACCGGCAGGGCAACACCGACTTCAACGTGCCGACGGCCGGCTTCCTCGGCGGGCTGTTCGCGAAGGCGAACCTGTCGGCGACCGGCAACAACAAGTTCGCGGCGACCGGCGGCGCGAGCGCGGCAAACACGTTCAACGGCACGATCACGGTGACCGTCACCAACGTGCTGCCGAACGGCAACCTCGTGGTCAGCGGCGAGAAGCAGATGCTGATCAACCAGGGCAACGAATTCGTGCGCTTCTCGGGTGTCGTCAACCCGAACACGATCTCGGGCGCGAACTCCGTCTACTCGACGCAGGTGGCCGACGCGAAGATCGAATATTCGGCGAAGGGCTACATCAACGAAGCCGAGACGATGGGCTGGCTGCAGCGCTTCTTCCTCAACATCGCGCCGTGGTGATGACGATGCAGAAGACGCTTCTCGACCGCCTGTCCGCCCGCACGCATGCCGCCGCGCGGCTCGCCGTCGCGTTCATGGCCCTGGCCTGCGTGTTCGGCGCGGCGCCCGCGCACGCGGAACGCCTGAAGGATCTCGCGCAGATCCAGGGCGTGCGCGACAACCCGCTGATCGGCTATGGCCTCGTCGTCGGCCTCGACGGCACGGGCGACCAGACGATGCAGACGCCGTTCACGACGCAGACGCTCGCGAACATGCTCGCGAACCTCGGCATCTCGATCAACAACGGTTCGGCCAACGGCGGCGCGTCGCAGCTGAGCAACATGCAGCTGAAGAACGTCGCGGCCGTGATGGTGACCGGCACGCTGCCGCCGTTCGCGCGGCCGGGCGAGGCGCTCGACGTCACCGTGTCGTCGCTCGGCAACGCGAAGAGCCTGCGCGGCGGCACGCTGCTGCTGACGCCGCTGAAAGGGGCTGACGGCCAGGTCTACGCGCTCGCGCAGGGCAACATGGCGGTCGGCGGCGCGGGCGCCAGCGCGAACGGCAGCCGCGTGCAGGTGAACCAGCTCGCGGCCGGCCGGATCGTCGGCGGCGCGATCGTCGAGCGCGGCGTGCCGAACGCGATCGCGCAGATGAACGGCGTGCTGCAGCTGCAACTGAACGACATGGACTACGGCACCGCGCAGCGGATCGTGTCCGCGGTCAATTCGAGCTTCGGCCCGGGCACCGCGACGGCGCTCGACGGCCGCACCATCCAGCTCACCGCGCCGGCCGATTCGGCGCAGCAGGTCGCGTTCATGGCGCGGCTGCAGAACCTCGACGTCAGCCCGGACAAGGCCGCGGCGAAGGTGATCCTGAACGCGCGCACCGGCTCGATCGTGATGAACCAGATGGTCACGCTGCAGAGCTGCGCGGTCGCGCACGGCAACCTGTCGGTCGTCGTCAACACGCAGCCGGTGGTGTCGCAGCCGGGGCCGTTCTCGAACGGGCAGACGGTGGTGGCGCAGCAGTCGCAGATCCAGCTCAAGCAGGACAACGGCGCGCTGAAGATGGTGACGGCCGGCGCGAATCTCGCCGACGTCGTGAAGGCGCTGAACACGCTCGGCGCGACGCCCGCGGACCTGATGTCGATCCTGCAGGCGATGAAGGCCGCCGGCGCGCTGCGCGCCGACCTGGAGATCATCTAAATGGCAGCCAGTCTCCCGAACGCGAACGACCTCACGCAGCGCTTTGCGCTCGACGTGCAGGGTTTCGACGCCCTGCGCGCGCAGGCGAAGCAGTCGCCGCAGGCCGGCGCGAAGGCGGTCGCCGGCCAGTTCGACGCGATGTTCACGCAGATGATGCTCAAGAGCATGCGCGACGCGTCGCCCGACGGCGGGCTGTTCGATTCGCATACGTCGAAGATGTACACGTCGATGCTCGACCAGCAGCTCGCGCAGCAGATGTCGACGCGCGGGATCGGTGTCGCCGACGCGCTGATGAAGCAGCTGCTGCGCAATGCGGGGCAGGGCGCGGGCAGCGACACGGCGGCCGACGTCGGCGCGGCCGGCCTGGGCGCGGACGGCTTCGGCGCGTCCGGTAACGAAGGCGGCCTCGCCGCAATGAACGC
>NZ_JAAGPE010000381.1:0-7936 GCF_017104605.1 Burkholderia sp. Ac-20384
GGCCGGTGCGACCGCCGCGCGCGGCACGCGGGCCGTGCTGCGGCTGCCGGTCGTGCGCGTCGCGGCGTCGGCCGCCTCAACCAACACGTAGACGGAGAAACCACATGAGCGAGAACAATTTCCTGGTGATCGACGACAACGAGGTGTTCGCGGGCACGCTCGCGCGCGGCCTCGAGCGCCGCGGTTACGCGGTCCAGCAGGCGCACGACAAGGAATCGGCGCTGCGGCTCGCCGCGGGCGGCAAGTTCCAGTTCATCACCGTCGACCTGCATCTCGGCGAGGATTCGGGCCTGAGCCTGATCGCGCCGCTGTGCGACCTGCAGCCCGACGCGCGGATCCTGGTGCTGACCGGCTACGCGAGCATCGCGACCGCCGTGCAGGCGGTGAAGGAAGGCGCCGACAACTATCTCGCGAAGCCCGCGAACGTCGAGTCGATCCTGGCCGCGCTGCAGACCAACGCGACCGAAGTGCAGGCCGACGAAGCGCTCGAGAATCCGGTCGTGCTGTCGGTCGACCGGCTCGAATGGGAGCACATCCAGCGCGTGCTGGCCGAGAACAACAACAATATTTCGGCGACCGCGCGCGCACTGAACATGCACCGCCGCACGCTGCAGCGCAAGCTCGCGAAGAAGCCGGTGCGGCAGTAAGCGGGGCGCGTCAGCCGGGCGCGCTTGAGGCGCGCGACAGGCAGGCGACGATCTCGCGTTTCAGCAGGAGCGCGATGAGCGCCGAGTAGATGAGGTTCGCGAGGAATGGTGCGAACCCGCCGATCACGATCGGAGCGGCCATCGGCCACGGCTTTGCCGATACGCCGCTCGCGATGGACTGGATGCCGATGCTGAACGCGACGCCGGCGAGCGCGATACCCGCCAGCGTGCCCAGCCACGCGAGCACGAACGCAACGTTGTAGCGCCGCAGCGACTCCCGCCTGATCCGTCGCATGAGCGACAGGATGTCGGCGCGCGTGAGCGTGAGCAGGGCCGGCACGATTCGGCCGGCGATGGACGGGTAGATGGTCATTCGAAAGCGGTGACGGATGCGTCTGGCCGTAGTCTGAGGAATCCGGATTATAGGGACGCACCACCGGGCCTGCCATCAGCCGCGTTCCAGCGGCAGGCGCGTGCGCCACATCGCATGGCCATAAAAAACGGGCGACCCCGGAAGGGGCCGCCCGTTTTTCGTCCGACGCGGTGCGCGTTACAGCACGTAGCGCGACAGGTCTTCGTCCTGCGACACTTCGCCGAGTGCGCGATCGACATACTTCGCGTCGATCGTCACGCGCTCGCCTGCATGGTTGCCGGCCGAGAACGACACTTCCTCGAGCAGTTTCTCGATCACCGTGTACAGCCGGCGCGCACCGATGTTCTCGGTCTTCTCGTTGACCGAATAGGCGATCTCCGCGAGGCGGCGGATGCCGTCCTCGGCGAATTCGAGCTGCACGTCTTCGGTCGCGAGCAGCGCCTGGTATTGCTTGACGAGGCTGGCGTCGGTCGCGACGAGGATCGCTTCGAAATCGTTCACCGACAGCGAGTCGAGCTCGACGCGGATCGGGAAGCGGCCCTGCAGTTCGGGAATCAGGTCGCTCGGCTTCGCGAGGTGGAACGCGCCGCTCGCGATGAACAGGATGTGATCGGTCTTCACCATCCCGTACTTCGTGTTGACCGTCGTGCCTTCGACGAGCGGCAGCAGGTCGCGCTGCACGCCCTGGCGCGACACTTCGCCGCCGCTGCCTTCGTTGTTGCGCGACGTGATCTTGTCGATCTCGTCGAGGAACACGATGCCGTTCTGCTCGACGTTCTGCACGGCCTTCGTCTTCACTTCCTCGTCGTTGAGCATCTTCGCCGCTTCCTCGTCGGTCAGCAGCTTCAGCGCTTCCTTGATCTTCACCTTGCGGCGCTGCTTCTTGCCGCTGCCGAGGTTCGAGAACATCGAGCGGATCTGCTCGGTCATCTCTTCCATCCCCGGCGGCGCCATGATGTCCATGCCGGCCGACGGCTGCTCGATGTCGAGCTCGACTTCCTTGTCGTCGAGCTGGCCTTCGCGCAGGCGCTTGCGGAACGTCTGGCGCGTCGCGTTGTTGTCGTCGTTCGCGTGTTCGGCGTTGCCGCCGAAGCCCACCGCGCGCGGTTGCGGCAGCAGGATGTCGAGGATGCGGTCTTCCGCCTGGTCGGTCGCCTTGCTGCGCACCTTGCGCATCTCGGTTTCACGCGTCTGCTTGACCGAGATCTCGATCAGGTCGCGCACGATGCTGTCGACGTCGCGGCCGACGTAGCCGACTTCGGTGAACTTGGTCGCTTCGATCTTGATGAACGGCGCGTCGGCGAGCTTCGCGAGGCGGCGCGCGATTTCGGTCTTGCCGACACCCGTCGGCCCGATCATCAGGATGTTCTTCGGCGTGATTTCCTGGCGCAGCGGGTCGGCGACCTGCTGGCGGCGCCAGCGATTGCGCAGCGCAACCGCGACGGCTTTCTTCGCCTTCGCCTGGCCGATGATGTGCTTGTCGAGTTCCGAGACGATCTCGGCAGGGGTCATGGTGCTCATGGTGCGGTCCTTACTCGATCGTTTCGATGATGCGGTTGTGGTTCGTATAGATGCACATGTCGCCGGCGATCTCGAGCGACTTCTCGACGATCTCGCGCGGCGACAGCCCGGTGTTCTCCGCGAGCGCGCGGGCCGCGGCCTGCGCATAGGCGCCGCCCGAGCCGATCGCGCAGATGCCTTCTTCGGGGTCGAGCACGTCGCCGTTGCCCGTGATCACGAGCGTGGTGGTGGCATCGGCCGTGATCAGCATCGCCTCGAGGCGGCGCAGCATCCGGTCGGTGCGCCAGTCCTTCGCGAGCTCGACAGCCGCGCGGGTCAGGTTGCCCTGGTGCTTCTCGAGCTTCGCCTCGAAGCGGTCGAGCAGCGAGAACGCATCGGCGGTGCCGCCCGCGAATCCGACCAGTACCTGGTTGTTGTAGATCCGCCGCACTTTCCGCGCGCCACCCTTCATGACGATGTTGCCGAGGGTTACCTGGCCGTCGCCGCCGAGCGCGACCTTGTCGCCGCGCCGGACCGAAACGATGGTCGTGCCGTGAAATTGCTCCATCTGCGTTCCTTGAGAAAATCGGGGAAGAGTCGGGCGGCGCGAGGCGCCGCCGCGTAACTCGCAGTGCGCCGGGAAGCGGCCCGGCGCGCGTCCGTTTCATTTTAGGGCGGGCGCCGGGATATCAAGAGGCGGGGGGTAAATCGGCGGATCGGGAACCGGTGCCGGAAAAACAAAAAGCGCGCGGCAGGCCGCGCGCTTTCGGGAAGCAGCGTGTCTGAGCGGAACGCCGCTCGATCAGTCGCCGAACAGCTTCTGGCGCAACTCGCGGCGCTCTTGCGCTTCGAGCGACAGCGTGGCGGTCGGACGCGCGAGCAGGCGCGGAATGCCGATCGGCTCGCCGGTTTCCTCGCACCAGCCGTAATCGCCGGAATCGATGCGGGCGAGCGACTGCTGAACCTTCTTGAGGAGCTTGCGTTCGCGATCGCGCGTACGCAGCTCGAGCGCGTGCTCTTCCTCGATCGTCGCGCGATCGGCGGGATCGGGCACGATCACCGTCTCGCGCAGGTTCTCGGTCGTCTGGCCTGCATTCTTGAGGATGTCCGCCTGCAACTGTTCGAGCCGATTTTTGAAGAAGGCGAGCTGATCCTCATTCATGTAATCCTTGTCGCTCATCTTCAGGATTTCGGCTTCGGTCAAGAGTTTCTTCGTCATCTGCTTGCTTCTTCAATGTGCGGCAAATCAAGAGATATTGCCTGCACTTTGGGATTACCCGCAACCGCGCTTGCAATCATTTGCGATTTGCCGCCGCGGGGCCGAAAGCCTCTGGAAAACCGGTTCTCAAATACCAGGATAGGCCTGGCGCGGAGTTGCGCGCGCTGCGAACCGGTGTGCTGCGCGGCACATCGCATCGGCCGCGGCCGGGAGGCGGATTGGCGATCCGGCGCGGTTGCGATGCCCGGAAAACTGGTTCAGCAAGAACCGGGCCTGTTTGTTGCCGTACTCCAGCGGGCACGTATTGTAACTGAATCGCAAGCGGGCGCCGTATCGGGTCGATCCCCGTCGGCTGCGCCAATATCTAGAAAATATAACGCGCAAATCGCGAAAAAGCGATGACGGCGAAACCCTGCCCGGAAAAGGCGCCCCGCGGCCGCAGCAACCGCCCGCGAGGCGGCCGTGCGGCGGGGGCGCGACGGTTGCCCGCGCGCGTCAGGCGAGGCAGGCGTCGAGGCCGTCGGTGATCAGGTCCTGCGGCAGATCGACGCCGATGAACACCATCTTGCTCGTCTTCTTCTCGACCGGCAGCCACTTCGAGGCGAGGTCGCTGCCCATCATCTGGTGCACGCCCTGGAACACGACCTTGCGGTCGACGCCCTTCATGTACAGCACGCCCTTGTAGCGCAGCATCCGCTCGCCGTAGATCTGCAGGATGCCGCCGAGGAAGTCTTCCAGCTTGTTCGGGTCGAACGGGCGGTCGTTGCGGTACACGAACGACTTGATCTTGTCGTCGTGGTGCGCGTGGTGGTGATGGTGGTGGCCGTGGTCGTGATCGTGCGCGCATTGACCGTGATCGTGGTCGCAATGGGCGTGATCGTGATCATGGTCGTGATCGTGGTGGTGGTGCGCGTGATCGTCTTCGGCGAGGAAGTCGGGGTCGATCTCGAGCTTCGCGTTCAGGTTGAAGCCGCGCAGGTCGAAGATTTCCTTGATGTCCGCTTCGCCGAAGTTCACGACCTTGATCGCGGCCTTCGGGTTCATGTGCATCAGGCGGTGCTTCAGGCCGGCCACCGTCTGGTCGTCGACCAGGTCCGACTTCGTGATGAACAGGCGATCGGCGAAGCCGACCTGGCGCTGCACGACTTCGTGCTCGTCGAGCTGCGCGTTCGCGTGCTTCGCGTCGACCAGCGTGATGACCGCGTCGAGCAGGAAATCGTCGGCGATTTCGCTGTCGATGAAGAAGGTTTGCGCAACCGGGCCCGGGTTCGCGAGGCCGGTCGTTTCGATCACGATGCGGTCGAAGTCGAGCTTGCCTTCGCGCTTCTTCGCGGCCAGATCGCCGAGCGTGCGCGCGAGGTCGCCGCGGATCGTGCAGCAGATGCAGCCGTTGCTCATCTGGATGATCTGCTCGTTCGAATCCTGGATGAGGATTTCGTTGTCGATGTTCTCTTCGCCGAACTCGTTCTCGATCACGGCGATCTTCATGCCGTGCTGTTCGTTCAGGATGCGCTTGAGCAGCGTCGTCTTGCCGCTGCCGAGGAAGCCGGTGAGGATGGTGACGGGAGTGGCCATGTCAATCGCCTGTGGTTCGTGAATCGGGGTCAAAACCAGGATGTGCGTCGCGCCCGGGGCTTTGCCAGCCGGGGCGCACAACCATCCATTGAAACATACCTGTCAAGCCCTCGCCCGTCGTCCGAACGACAGGCGGGAGCGCGGATCCGCCGGGTGCAAGGTAGCGGCCGGCGGACGGTTACGCGCGTAGATCGGGGCGATCAGACGATTTGCAACAGCAGGCCCTTCAGATATTCGCCTTCCGGGAAGGCCGCGAGCAGCGGGTGATCGACGCCCGCGCCGAGGCGCTTCAGGATGCGCGCGTCGACCTTCGCGTCGGCGGCCGCGCCCGCGACGATCTTCTGGAACAGGTCCATGTCGATCGCGCCCGAGCACGAGTACGTGAACAGCAGGCCGCCCGGACGCAGCAGCTTGAAGCCGCTCAGGTTTATGTCCTTGTACGCGCGGGCCGCGCGATCGACGCTGTCGCGGGTCGGTGCGAACTTCGGCGGATCGAGCACGATCAGGTCGAAACGCTCGCCTTCGTCGACGAGGCGGCGCAGCGTCTTGAATGCGTCGGCGTCGAGCCAGGTCGCGCGTTCGGCGTCGAAACCGTTGGCGACGACGTTCTGCTGCGCGAGCGCGAGCGCATCGCCCGACGAGTCGATCGACACGACGCGCTTCGCGCCGCCCTTGAGCGCCGCGAGCGAGAAGCCGCCCGTGTAGCAGAAGCAGTTCAGCACGTCGCGGTCGGCCGCGTACTGCGCAACCAGCGCGCGGTTGTCGCGCTGGTCGACGTAGAAGCCCGTCTTGTGGCCGTTCGGCACGTCGACGTGATAGCGCACGCCGTTTTCGTTCGAGATCAGCGTCGCGGGCGGCGCATCGCCGGCCAGCACGCCGGTCGTCTGTTCGAGCCCTTCCTTGTCGCGGATCGAGACGTCCGAGCGTTCGTAGACGTTCGGGCAGTCCGTGGCGCCGACGAGCGCCTTCACGATCGCGTCCTTCCACGCCTCGACGCCCGCGGCCATGAACTGGCAGACGAGCTGGCCGCGCGGCGCCGCGCCGGCTGCGGCGGTGTCCGCGACGTAGTAGTCGACGATCAGCCCCGGCAGCCCGTCGGCTTCGCCGAACACGAGCCGCACCGCGCCCGTGCCCGACACCATCGTCGTGCGGTGCGAGACCGCGCGCTGGACGCGGCGCTTGAAGAACGCGTGATCGATCGGCTCGTTCTCGTCGAAGCTCCACACGCGCACGCGGATCTGCGATTGCGGGCTGTACGCGCCGCGCGCGAGGAAGCGTCCGTCGTGTGCGCGCACGATCACGGTCGCGCCGGGCGCGGGCTTGCCGTCGACGCGGTCGATCGCATTGGCGTAGATCCAAGGATGGCGGCGCAGCAGCGATTTTTCCTTGGACGGCTTGAGGGTGACGGTTTGCATGATGAGATCGAAATGGGCCGTGCGCGAAGCCGACCGTGGCCGGTCGCCGCGCGCGGCGGGTAACACGGGAAGCGCGTCAGTCGCGCTTCTTCGCGCGCGGATGCGCGCTGTCGTAAATCTTCGCGAGATGCTGGAAGTCGAGCGACGTATAGACCTGCGTCGCGGAGACGCTCGCGTGGCCGAGCAGTTCCTGCACCGCGCGCAGGTCGCCGCTCGACTGCAGCACGTGCGTCGCGAACGAGTGGCGCAGCACGTGCGGATGGACGTTGGCGGGGATGCCCGCAGTGAGCGCCGCGCGCTTCACGCGTTCGCGCACGACGCCCGGCGACATCCGGTTGCCGCGCACGGACACGAACAGCGGATGCGGATCGTGCTTCACGAACTCGCCGCGCACCGCGAGCCACGCGTTCAGCGCATCGATCGCCTTGCGGCCGACCGGCACCTTGCGCTCCTTGTTGCCCTTGCCTCGCACGGTGACTTCGGCTTCGGCGAGATCGAGCCAGCCGGTCGAGCGGTAGCCGTCGGCCTGCGTGTACATCACGTCGAGCCCGATCAGCTCGGCGAGGCGCAGCCCCGACGAATAGAACAGCTCGAGGATTGCGTGATCGCGGATGCCTTCGGTCGTGTTGGCGAGCGGCGCGTTCATCAATGCGGAAGCATCGTCGACCGACAGGGCCTTCGGCAAGGTCTTCGCGCGTTTCGGTGCGCGCACCGCGGCGACCGGGTTCGCGGGCATCTCGATGCGCTGCGCGAGCCAGCGGTAGAACGCGCGCCACGCGGACAGCCGGTGCGAGATCGACCGCGCGGACAGCCCGCCCGAATGTGCGCGCGCAACCGCGCCGCGCATATCGGCGGCCGTCAGCGCTTCGAGCGGCCGGCCGTTCGCGAGCTTCTTCAGTTCGTCGAGTTCGTGCGTGTATCCGCGCAGCGTGTGTTCCGACAGCTGCCTGACGTGCTTCAGGTTCGACAGGTAGGCGGCGATCGGATCGTCTGTCATCGCGGGCGGAAGGATCAGTGCGGCAGCAGGCGCGTGAGCGCGGCGCTTGCGAGCGTCGCGATCTGCGCGAGGAAATCGGTGGCCATCCCGTCGTGGAAGCGGCGCGGGTCGGGCGAGCCGAGCACGAGCAGGCCGAACGCGGGCGCATCGGTGCCGGCGAGCGGTGCGCGCAGCGCGAGCAGCGCGACCGATGCGGCCGAGCCATCGCCG
>NZ_JAAGPE010000037.1:0-51061 GCF_017104605.1 Burkholderia sp. Ac-20384
TCGACGCCGCCCGGGAACGGATCGAACGCACGCACCTGGCGCGCGAGCACGTCGGCCGGCTTGCGCCAGTCGAGCGCCGCTTCGTGCTTGCCGATCTTTTCCGCATAGGTCACGCCGTCGGCCGGTTGCGGCGTCGCCGGCAGCACGCCGTCGCGCTCGAGCTGCACGAGCGCGTCGACGATCAGTCGCGCGCCTTCGGCGGCGAGCCGGTCGTGCAGCGTTGCGGTCGTCTCGTCGGGCGCGATCGCGATGCGCGCTTCCTCGATCATCGCGCCGGTGTCGAGGCCGATGTCCATCTGCATCAGCGTGACGCCCGTTTCGGCGTCGCCGGCCTCGATCGCGCGGTGGATCGGCGCGGCGCCGCGCCAGCGCGGCAGCAGCGACGCGTGAATGTTGATGCAGCCGTCACGCGGAATGTCGAGCACTTCCTGCGGCAGCAGCAGGCCGTATGCGGCGACCACCATCACGTCATGCGGGGTCGAGCGCAGCAGCTCGATCGCGTCGGCCGCCTCCGCCGGGTACTTGCCCGCGCGGCGCAGCGACGGCGGTTGCGCAACGGGCATCCCGTGCTCGACGGCGTAGCGCTTCACCGCGCTGGCCTGCAGTTTCATCCCGCGCCCGGCAGGGCGATCGGGCTGGGTGAGCACGAGCGGCACCGGAAAACCGGCCTCGTGGATCGCGGCGAGGGCAGCCGCGGCGAATTCCGGCGTGCCGGCAAAAACTACGCGCAACGTATGGGTCATGACAGCGTTCGGGATCGGGCTGGGCGAACACGCATTACATCGCGCGTTCGAGTTTCTTCATCTTCGTCTTGATGCGCGTCTGCTTGAGCGGCGACAGGTATTCGACGAACACGCGCCCCATCAGGTGATCCATCTCGTGCTGGACGCACACGGCCAGCAGGCCTTCGCAGTCGAGCTCGAAAGTCTCGCCCTGCTCGTTGAGCGCGCGCACGCGCACGTGGTCGGGACGCTCGACTTCATCGTAGATGCCAGGCACCGACAGGCAGCCCTCTTCATAGATCTGCTTCTCGTCGCTCGACCACACGATCTCGGGGTTGATGAACGCGCGCAGCTCGTTCTTCTCCTCGGAGACGTCGATCACGATCACGCGCTCGTGCACGTCGACCTGCGTGGCCGCCAGGCCGATGCCCGGCGCCGCGTACATGGTTTCGGCCATGTCGGCGACGAGCTTGCGGATCCGGTCGTCGACCTTGTCGACGGGCTTCGCGACCTTGTGCAGCCGCTTGTCGGGGTAATGAAGAATATTGAGTAAAGCCATGGTGTTCGGTATTCGGTGGAGCGGCGTGCCGCATCGGCCATCCGGCCAGCTGGCGCTGCCGCCGGGATGCAATGAAGATGAGGCGGACGCGCGGCGAATCAATGCCGCGGATCATGCCTCCTGCAATTGGCCGGGCGCCTGCGCGCGCGGCCCTGTCGAGTATTTCGGATGATGAAAATTTTATCATGGCGCCACGCGGTCCGCTGGCCACCGCATTCGAGGGGCGCCTCATGTCGCCGCAAGCGCTGACCACCTCCGCCGCGCGCGCGTGGCTGCAGCTCGCGCACGCACCCGGCCTCACACCCGCCGTACTGCAGGCACTGCTCGATGCGTTCGGCTCGCCGGACGCGCTGCTGCGTGCGCCCGACCAGGCCATCGCCGCCGTTACCGGCCCTGCCGCCGCCCAGGCCGTGCGCGCAAGCGAGCGCGACGATCTCGACACCCGCACCGGCGCCGTGCTCGCGTGGCTCGACACGCCGGGCAATACGCTCGTCACGCTCAACGATCCAGCCTACCCGCCGCGGCTGCGCGACCTGCACGATCCGCCGCCACTGCTATATGTAAAGGGCCGGCTCGACCTGCTGCACGCGCGCAGTCTCGCCGTGGTCGGCAGCCGTCACGCCACGCCGCAGGGGCTCGCCGACGCGACGCGCTTCGCACGCGAACTGTCCGACGCCGGGCTTCCGATCGTGTCGGGGCTCGCGCTCGGGATCGACGGCGCCGCGCATCGCGGCGGGCTCGACGGCCGGTCGGGCACGGTCGCGGTGATCGCGACCGGCGCCGATCTCGTCTATCCGGCGCGACACCGCGCACTCGCCCACGAGATCGCCGCACACGGCGCGATCGTCTCGGAGTGGCCGCTCGGCACACCGGCCCGCGCCGCGCACTTCCCGCAGCGCAACCGGCTGATCGCCGCGCTCGCGATCGGCGCACTCGTCGTCGAGGCTGCGCCGCGCTCCGGCTCGCTGATCACCGCGCGACTCGCGAACGAACTGGGGCGCGACGTGTTCGCGATGCCGGGCTCGATCCATGCGCCGCTCGCACAGGGCTGCCACGCACTGATCCGCGACGGCGCGAAGCTGACGTCGGCACCGCTCGACGTGCTCGAGGAATACGGGCTGGGCGAATCGAAAGCCGGCGTGGCAGGCGGTGCGGCGTGTTCCGGGCATCCGTGCGCGGACACCGGCGACCTCCGCGAAACCGAAGCCGCCACTCAGCGCGCCGCTACCGGGGTTATCCCGACTGGCGACGCCGCTCCGGCCGCCGCGCCCGCCCGAGACGAAGCACCGGCGCCGGCGCCGCCGCTGCCCGGCACTCCATCCGAACAGGCCGTGCTGGCCGCATTGGGATACGGCCCCGTCACCTACGAATGGCTCGCCGAGCACAGCGGCCTGTCCGACGACGTGCTGCACCGCGCGCTGCTTGCGCTGGAACTGGCCGGCCGCGTCGCCAGCGTCCCCGGCGGACGCTTCGCGCGGCTTGACGCAGCGCGCACCCCGCCCGTGCACGGCGTGCTACATTCCCCCGCATAGGGGCGGCCAGGCCGCCAACGATACCCAAGGAAACCCATGCCCGCGCTGAATCTCGACACCGATGCAGATCGGATCGCCGAGCGCCTCGCCGATCCCGGCACGCTGCTCGTCGCGTGCCTGTGCGCCGAGTGGTGCGGCACCTGCCGCGACTACCGGACGGCCTTCGACCAGCTTGCCGACGCGCACCCGGACGCCTGCTTCGCCTGGATCGACATCGAAACGCATGCCGACCAGCTCGACGATCTCGACGTCGAGAACTTCCCGACGATCCTGATCGAAGATACCCACACCGCACGCTTCTTCGGCACGGTGCTGCCGCATGCGGCGATCGTCGAGCGGATGCTGTCCGACCTGAGCGCAGTACCCGGTGCGCCGCACGCACCGAAATTGCGCAACGTCCTGGCCGTCGAAGCCTGAATTCGCAAGCCGGCCCGGTGGTTTTGCGCGCCCCGCCGCGCCGGGCGCTTGCCGCCGTTGCAGCCCCCCTCTATGATGGGCCGCTTTTTACACGCTGAGCCGCCATCGCTGCGGCGTGTGCTATAAAGCGGTCGTAAAAGGGACCCACAACCGGCGAACCCGGTCTACCAACACACACCTGTCATGTCCAAAGCACTGATCATTGCGGAAAAGCCTTCTGTCGCGAACGACATCGCACGCGCTTTGGGCGGCTTTACCAAGCATGACGAGTATTACGAAAGCGACGATTTCGTCCTTTCGTCCGCTGTCGGCCACCTGCTGGAAATCGCCGCCCCGGAAGAGTACGAGGTCAAGCGCGGGAAATGGAGCTTCGCGCATCTGCCCGTCATCCCCCCGCATTTCGACCTGAACCCGATCGCAAAAAGCGAGTCGCGCCTCAAGGTGCTCACGAAGCTGTTGAAGCGCAAGGACGTCGACCGCCTGATCAACGCATGTGACGCGGGGCGCGAGGGCGAGCTGATTTTCCGCCTGATCGCGCAGCACGCGAAGGCGAAGCAGCCGGTCCAGCGCCTGTGGCTGCAGTCGATGACCCCGCAGGCGATCCGCGACGGCTTCGCGAACCTGCGCAGCGACGCGGACATGCTGCCGCTCGCCGACGCCGCACGCTGCCGCTCGGAAGCCGACTGGCTCGTCGGGATCAACGGCACCCGCGCGATGACCGCGTTCAACAGCAAGGGCGGCGGCTTCTTCCTGACGACAGTTGGCCGCGTTCAGACGCCAACGTTGTCGATCGTCGTCGAACGCGAAGAGAAAATCCGCCGCTTCATCCCGCGCGACTACTGGGAAGTGAAGGCCGAATTCGCGTGCGCGGGCGGCTTCTACGAAGGCAAGTGGTACGACCCGAAATTCAAGCGCGACGAATTCGATCCGGAAAAGCGTGACTCCCGCCTGTGGAGCCTGCCGGCTGCCGAAACGATCGTCGCCGCGTGTCGCGACCAGGTCGGCACGGTCTCCGAGGAATCGAAACCGTCGACGCAGCTGTCGCCGCTGCTGTTCGACCTGACGAGCCTGCAGCGTGAAGCGAACAGCCGCTTCGGCTTCTCCGCGAAGAACACGCTCGGCCTCGCGCAGGCGCTGTATGAAAAGCACAAGGTGCTGACCTACCCGCGTACCGACGCGCGCGCACTGCCGGAAGACTACCTGTCGACGGTCCAGTCCACGCTCGAGATGCTCAAGGAGAGCAACAACTACCTGCCGCATGCGAAGCAGGTGCTCGACAAGGGCTGGGTGAAGCCGAACAAGCGGATCTTCGACAACTCGAAGATCAGCGACCACTTTGCAATCATCCCGACGCTGCAGGCGCCGAAGTCGCTGTCCGAGCCGGAGCAGAAGCTGTACGACATGGTCGTGAAGCGCTTCCTCGCCGTGTTCTTCCCGGCCGCCGAATTCCGCGTCACGACGCGAATCACCGAAGTCGCCGGCCATCACTTCAAGACCGAAGGCAAGGTGCTCGTCGAGCCGGGCTGGCTGCAGGTGTACGGCCGCGACGCCGAAGGCGCGGATGCGAACCTGGTGCCGGTGCAGAAGGACGAGAAGGTGAAGACGGACGAAATCGCCGCCGTCGCGCTCGTCACGAAGCCGCCCGCACGCTACTCGGAAGCGACGCTGCTGTCCGCGATGGAAGGCGCGGGCAAGCTCGTCGAGGACGACGAACTGCGCGAGGCGATGGCCGCGAAGGGCCTCGGTACGCCGGCCACGCGCGCGGCGATCATCGAAGGCCTGCTCGGCGAGAAATACCTCGTGCGCGAAGGCCGCGAGCTGATCCCGACCGCGAAGGCATTCCAGCTGATGACGCTGCTGCGCGGGCTCGGCGTGAAGGAACTCACCGCGCCCGAGCTCACCGGCGAATGGGAATACAAGCTGTCGCAGATGGAGCGCGGCAACCTCGGGCGCGAAGCGTTCATGCAGGAAATTGCCCGCATGACGCAGCAAATCGTCAAGCGCGCGAAGGAATACGATTCCGACACGATCCCCGGCGATTACGCGACGCTCGAGACGCCGTGCCCGAACTGCGGCGGCCAGGTGAAGGAAAACTACCGCCGTTTCGCGTGCACGAAGTGCGAGTTCTCGATCTCGAAGATCCCGGGCAGCCGGCAGTTCGAGATCGCGGAAGTCGAGGAGCTGCTGCGCGAGAAGACGATCGGCCCGCTGTCCGGCTTCCGCAGCAAGATGGGCCGCCCGTTCTCGGCGATCCTCAAGCTGTCCTTCGACGACGAGACGAAGAACTACAAGCTCGAGTTCGATTTCGGCCAGGATTCCGGTGGTGAAGAAGGCGAGGCGCCCGACTTCTCCGCGCAGGAGCCGGTCGGCGCATGCCCGAAGTGCAAGGGCCGCGTGTTCGAGCACGGGATGAGCTACGTGTGCGAGCACTCGGTGGCCAACCCGAAGACCTGCGACTTCCGCTCGGGCAAGGTGATCCTGCAGCAGGAAATCACGCGCGAGCAGATGGGCAAGCTGCTTGCCGACGGCCGCACGGATCTGCTGCCGAACTTCAAGTCGTCACGCACGGGCCGCAACTTCAAGGCCTTCCTCGTGAAGCAGCCCGACGGCAAGATCGGCTTCGAGTTCGAGAAGAAGGAGCCGAAGGCCGCTGCCGCGAAGAAGACGGCAAAATCGGCGACGAAGGATGCCGAAACCGTGACGGAAGGCGCCGAAGAGAAACCGGCACCGGCTCGCAAGACCGCCGCCCGCAAGACGACGGCGCGCAAGACGGGCTCGTGACGGCCTGACGGCCGGGGTTCTCCCGGCCACGCCGGATTCCGGCAGGCAGCGATAAAAAAACGCGGATCGATTGCTCGATCCGCGTTTTTCTTTGTGCCGGCGGCAACCGCCGCCCGGCCGTCGCGCCGTTACAGTGGCGACGGCACCGCGACGCGCGGGCGCGGCGAACGCGGCAGGCGCGGCGACAGGTTCGGGTCGGCCGATTCCGGCTGCTCCGCACGCGTCTCGACACCGATCGGCGGAAGCGCCGAATTCTGCGCGGCCCACTGCTCGCCCATCGTCGCATCGGTCGAATGACTGAAATGCTCGACGAGGTGGTCGATGAAGGTGCGCACCTTCGCAGGCAAATGGCGCCGGCTCGGGTAAGCGATGTTGATCTCGACCTGCGGCAGCCGGAAATCCGGCAGCAGCCGCACGAGCGCGCCGCGCGCGATGTCGCTGCCGATCAGGTAGCTCGGCAGGATCGCGACCCCCATCCCGAGCAGTGCGAACTGGCGCAGCATCGCGGTGTTGTTCGCGACGATCACGTTGGTCGGGCGCACGCGCACTTCACCGTCCGGCCCCGTGAACACGCGCTCGTCGCCCCAGTATTCGGTCGGCAGGCTCAGGCTCGGGTGCTCGGCGAGATGCTCCGGATGGGTCGGCACACCGTGCTTCTCCAGGTAGCTCGGCGTCGCGCACACGGTCATGCAGCCGGTGGTCAGGCGCCGCGTGACGATGCTCGCGCTGCGCATCTGGCGCGTGACGACGATGCCGACGTCGAAGCCTTCCTCGACGAGATCGACCTGCCGGTCGACCAGCGTGAGATCGGGCACCACTTTCGGGAAATTCTCCGTGTACGACTGCAACACGGGCGCGAGGTTATGCAGGCCGAACACGACCGGCGCAACGATGCGCAACGTTCCGACCGGCTCATGATTGCGCGCAACGACCATCTGCTCGACGTCCTCGAGCTCATCGAGGATCTGGCGAGCACGCTCCAGATAGACCTGGCCTGACTCCGTCAGGGAAAGGCTGCGCGTGGTGCGGTTCAGCAAACGCGTGCCGAGCCGGCCTTCCAGATCGGCGACGTGACGCGTCGCGACCGCGTTGGAGATATCCATTGCACTCGCGGCCCGCGCAAAACTGCCGAGATCTGCAACCTTGACGAACACGCGCATCGACTGCAAATGATCCATAAACGACTCCTGCCGCTGTTACAACTTCAAAAAGATGAAGCAAATGCGTAATTCTCCTACGACAGCGGAAATGATGCAGAGTTGCTCAACAAGGCCCTTGTAGACGATAAAAATAGTCAAAAATCCTCGCCTTCTGCGGATAGTTGATCCAATTATTCTGATTGGAGCAACAATTGGGTGAACCTCGTCGAGTAAGCGGCCGAATCAGGAAGGACGTATTTGATGCGACACAACAGCGCACCCTTCCGCCCGTCGCGCGAGCGGCTCCGGGTCAGGCTCCCGCCAATTGCGGCGGAGCGTAACAACCTGTTAAAAAGACACCATGGCAGCGGCCGACGTAGCATCATGTCGGCCCCGGCCGGGCGGGACGGGTGCGCGACGTGCGCCGCCGCCGCCGCCGCCGCTTTCAACGCGCGACACCCGCTCACCATGAAAATTGCCATCCTCGACGACTACCAGGACGCCGTCCGCAAGCTGAACTGCTTCGAGATGCTTGCCGACCACGACGTGAAGGTCTTCAACAATACGGTGCGCGGATTGGGACAACTCGCCAGCCGTCTGGCGGAAGTCGAGGCGCTCGTGCTGATTCGCGAACGGACCCCGATTTCGTCGCAACTGCTCGCCAAGCTGCCGAACCTGCGCATGATCAGCCAGACCGGCCGCATTTCGAGCCACATCGATCTCGAAGCCTGTACCGACCGCGGCATTGCGGTGCTCGAAGGCACGGGCTCGCCGATCGCCCCCGCCGAGCTGACCTGGGCGCTCGTGATGGCCGCCCAGCGCCGCATTCCGCAGTACGTCGCGAACCTGAAACAGGGCGCGTGGCAGCAGTCGGGCCTGAAGACGTCGGCCATGCCGCCGAACTTCGGCCTCGGCCAGGTGCTGCGCGGCCAGACGCTCGGCATCTGGGGCTACGGCAAGATCGGCCGGCTCGTCGCCGGCTACGGCAAGGCATTCGGGATGAACGTGCTGATCTGGGGCCGCGAGCATTCGCTCGAGGCCGCGCGGGCTGACGGCTATACGGCCGCCGAAAGCCGCGAAGCGCTGTTCGAGCAGAGCGACGTGCTGTCGCTGCACCTGCGCATGCATGACGACACGCGCGGGATCGTGAAGCAGGAAGACCTGATGCGGATGAAGCCGACGTCGCTGCTCGTCAACACGAGCCGCGCCGAACTGCTCGAGGAAAATGCCCTGGTCAACGCGCTGTCGCACAACCGTCCGGGGATGGTCGCGATCGACGTGTTCGAGAGCGAGCCGATCCTGCAGGGCTACAGCCTGCTGCGGATGGAAAACGTGATCTGCACGCCGCACATCGGCTACGTCGAGCGCGAAAGCTACGAGCTCTACTTCAGCGCGGCATTCCGGAACATCCTGGCGTTCGACCAGGGCGACATGTCGAGCGTCGTCAATCCGGAAGCCCTGACGCCGCGCCGCGTGCGCTGAGCGCCGCGGGCCGCGCCCGCCGCGCGGCCCCGCTTCCTGCTTCCCGCCTTCAGGCGGCCACGCGGCCGCCCGTCATCGCGCCGACGCGCGTGAGGAAATGCTCGCCGTCGCGCCGCCCGAGGTCGTACGCATGCCGCATCTGCGACGGGCTCGTGTAATCCCAACTCGAAATCGGCACCTTGCTCGACGGCTGGACATACAGCCGCCGCTGCTCGCCGTGCGCGACCGTGAACATCTGCGGGCGCGGGTACAGCCGCGTGACGAGCACCAGCACGTCGCCCGGCGTCGGGTCGAGCGCGTCGACCGGCACGTTGTCGACCATCCCGCCGTCGAGCACGGGCCGGCCGCCGCGGCGCAGCACCGGCGTGAACGGCGGCGTACAGGATGACTGCAGGATCAGGTCGGCGAGTTCGTCGACGCGCGTGCAGGCCTGCGCGCGCACGAATTCCGGCCGAAAGCCGAGCGTGCGCCCGAGCGTCGGGTGCAGCGTCTTGCGCACGTACTTCTCGATGTTGTACGCGACGAGGCCGGCGGCCACCGCGCTGCGCGCGCCGAGCCAGCGCGGCACGTGCGACACGCCGATGCGGATCTCCGGCGCCGCTGCAAGCTTCGCGAACGGCTCGCCGTAGATGTCGAGCAGCGCCTGGCGGTAAATCCGGTAATGCGGAAACACGGGCTCGCGCCCGAACAGGTTGCCCCAGTACGCGTTCTTCCGGTTGTGGCGCAGCGCCTCTTCGTAATAGCGCATCACCCAGGCGGCATCGCGTGTATACAGCATGCACGCGGTTGCCGCGCCGGCCGAGATGCCGGTGATCACGCGCGGGCGCAGGCCGAGCGCCGGCTGGGCGACGTCCCAGAAGCCGGCCTGCCACCAGCAGCGATTGCCGCCGCCCGCAAAGACGATCTGGTCGAACATCGCGCCGCTCAGCTGACGAGCGCGTAGGTCGACGTCGCGTGAACGGCCATCTTGCCGTCTTCGTCGAACAACTCGACTTCGCCGAATACGAGATTGCGGCCCATCCGCAGCACGCGCGCGGTGACGAGCACGTCGCCCTTGCGCACGGGACGCATGAAGTTCGTGTTCAACGATACGGTCGTCATCGGCCGGAACTCGCCAAGCGCGGCCGAGATCGCAACCACCATCGCCGTATCGGCGGCCGCCGTGAATACCTGGCCGCAGATGATGCCGCCCGAATGACGGAATTCGCCGGAAAACGGCAGGCGCAGCGTGACGCTGTCGTCGCCGATCGACACGGGGACCAGACCGAGCGAGCGAACCCAGGGGGCCAGCAGGCGATCCAGCAATTCGCGGACTGCGTTTTCGTCCATCATCGAAAGCCCAGAAAGCGTTGCGCGACCGCCGCGCAACACGTGTGGCGTCATCATACCGGGAGCGAGGAATCTCCGATCGCTCGTTATCGGACCGACAGCCGCCGTTGTCGTGACGAAATATTTTCAGGAGATTTGCAGAAAGAGCTTGCAAGACCTCAAATACCCATGCATAATCTTTCTTCTGTTGGGGGCGTTAGCTCAGTTGGTAGAGCAGCGGACTCTTAATCCGTAGGTCGAGTGTTCGAGTCACTCACGCCCCACCAGGAATTCCGAAGCCCGGTTAGCGAAAGCTAACCGGGCTTTTTCCTTTTCCGCCGCCGCACTCGCGGCGCGCGTCCTGTCGCAGTACGCCACCGTACGCCTGCTGCGCATCGTTTCCGCTAGAATCGTCCGACAAATATCACACGACCGGCGCAGGCACTGCCGTTTGCCCGCCGGCACTGAGAGAACATGGGACGTCAGACATGGAAGCATGTACCCGAGACGCGACCATTCAGAGAGCCTGGTTGCGCCGATATCGGCGAGTCCGTCGAGACACGCCACTCCCACGATCACGCCGGCATCCGCAGTGCGACGCACGAACCGGATCCGGTCATGCCGGGTAAGGACGCGCTCGTCGCCACGGCGCTCGGCGTCGTGCTGCTCGTGCTGGCCGGCATGCTCGCCGTCACGGCCGGCCAGGCGACCGGCCAACTGGTCAGCGCGCCGGGCACGGTCGTGCGCATCGTGCAGGACAGCGACGCGATGCGCGCGTACCGGCCGATCGTCGCGTACCTCGCGAACGACGGCCAGCGCCGCGAAGTCGCCGGCAATACCGCATCGACCGTCCCCGCCTACGATATCGGCGAGAACGTCGAGGTATGGCTCGACCCCAACCACCCCGAACGCCCCGCACTGATCGACGATTTCACGCAACGCTGGTTTCCGGCGGCCGTCGCGGCGCTGCTCGCCATGGCGTCGCTCGCGATCGGGGGCCTGCTGATCGCTGGCGGGCGCCGTCGCCGGTCATCCGAGCCACCGCCCGCCCAACCTGCCCGCAAGCCCACATCGAGCCGCTGGAACGTCGCGATCGTGCTGATTCCAATCTCGATCGGCACGGGTTTCATCGCCGGCGCCGGTGCAGCCGGCCTGCGTCAGTGGCAGATCGCCCACCACTACGCACGTTCGACCGGCCATGTCGTCGAGATCGCGAAAAACGCGCGCCCAACCCGCTCGCGCACGTCGCTGTATTCAGCGATCGTCGCGTTCACGACCGACAGCGGCCGCCAGATTACATTCGCCCAAGGCTCGTCGTCATCGCATCCGGGCCTGCGCGAAGGCGAAGCGGTCAGCGTGCTGTACGACCCCGTCACGCCCGAGCGCGCGGTCGTCGACCGCTTCTGGGATCGCTGGGGCCTCGCGGCCATCCTGTTCGCGATCGGCGCACCGTTCCTCGTGGCCGGGCTGTTCATCGCCGCGACGCTGTGGCCGGAACACCCGGCACACGAAGCCGCTCCATGACGTTCGCGCGCCGGCCGTGCTCCGCGTGGCACGACATCCGGCACGGCGCGCGCATCACCGCTCCCTGAACGCTTCCACCTTCGCGCGGTTCCCGCACGTGCGCATGTCGCACCAGCGGCGCCCGACACCGCGGCCGCGATCGACGAAGAACCACGTGCACCGGCCACACTGCCGCACGCGTGTGAAGTCGCCGCTGCGCAGCAGTTGCTCGAAACCGAGTGCGGCCGCATCGACCCAGCGCGACGCGGCGCGCGCGTCGGGTCGCCACGCGAACCGGCCGTCGACCGCATCGAACGCGCTGCGCGCGATCGCCTCGCGGATCGCAACGGTGAGCCGGTCCGCCGCGCGCGCGCCGGCCGTGCTACCGCCTCCGGTCGTCAGGTGCGCGACTGCGATGTACGCATCCTCGCGAAAGCGATGCAGCGCCGCCAGCGCGTCCGCGTCGTCCTGCCGTGCATGACGCAGAAGCCGCGCCAGATCGGCTGGCGCCAGCAGCCCCGATCGCTCCGCCCACGCATGCACGGCCGGCCAGTCGACGAGCTTGTCCGCGTCGCGCGTCTTGCCCGTGTCGGCCACCGTGTTGAGGAAGTCGAGCGCCGGATGGCCGCCGACGAAATCGGCTGCACCCCATGCGTGCGCGGATCGCGCAGGCTCGTGTCGAGTAACCATTTATTTGCACCTATCGGTTTCACACCCGGACAATCCGGAGTAACCTATTAACAACCAAAACAGGTTAGCACGGAGATGCCGATGCTCGAACTCGCCAACCGCTTCATTTTCGAAGGCCACCGGATTGCCTGGGGAACGCTCGGCGAAGGCCCGCCGCTCGTGCTCGTGCACGGCACGCCGTTTTCGTCGCAGGTGTGGCGCCGGATCGCACCGTGGCTCGCGCGCCGTCATCGCGTGTTCCTCTACGACCTGCTCGGCTACGGTCAATCCGACATGCCGGACGCGGACGTGTCGCTCGGCCGACAGAACCGGCTGTTCGGCGCGATGCTCAATGCGTGGAACATTTCGCGCCCGCGCGTGCTCGCGCACGACTACGGCGGCGCAACCGTGCTGCGCGCGCACTTCCTCGACGGCGTCGACTATGCGGATCTCACGCTCGTGAATCCGGTCGCGATCGCGCCGCAGGGTTCGCCGTTCGTGCGCCACATCGCGCAGCACGAAGCCGCCTTCACCGGATTGCCTGCGTATGCGCATCACGCGCTCGTGTCGGCCTATCTCGGCAATGCGGTCGCCCGGCCGCTGAGCGACGAAGCGCTGTCGATCTACCGCGCGCCGTGGCTCACGCCCGACGGTCAGGCCGCGTTCTATCGCCAGATCGCGCAGATGCGCCAGCGCTACATCGAGGAAGTCGAGGCGCGTTACGCGCCGCCGGACTTTCCGGTGCGCATCGTGTGGGGCGAGGACGACGCGTGGATTCCGCTCGAACAGGGCCAGGCGCTGGCCGATCGCATCGCCAACGGCCAGCTGATCAGGGTGCCGCGCGCGGGCCACCTGGTGCAGGAAGATGCGCCGGAGGCGATCGTCGCGGCGGTGCTCGACGGGCCAGGGCACGGCTGACGCCCGCTGTACCGCACGTCGCTTTTCGTGTGTCGCGCGCCGCGTCAGAACACCGGCACACCCTGCGCGAGCGTCGAAATGAACTTCGCGGTGCGCGGATCGCGCGGGTCGCCGAACAGGTCGCGCGATGCACCGGCCTCGACCACGCGGCCCTCCGCAAGAAACACCGCGTCATGCGCGATCGACGCGGCCAGCCGCAGGTCGTGCGTCGCCATCAGCATCGTCGTGCCTTCGCGTGCAAGCTGGCGCAGCACCTCGACCACTTCGACGGACAGCTCCGGATCGAGCGCCGACGTCGGCTCGTCGCACAACAGCACCTGCGGCGACGGTGCGAGCGCCCGCGCAATCGCGACACGTTGCTGCTGGCCGCCCGACAGCGTACCGGGCCATGCGTCGGCCTTGTCCGCGATGCCGACCTTCTCGAGCAGCGCGAGCGCGCGTTCGCGGGCCCGTTCGCGCGGCCAGCGCTGTACCGTGACGAGCCCTTCCATCACGTTCTGCACGACGCTCAGGTGCGGAAACAGCTGAAAGTTCTGGAACACCATGCCGGTCTGTCGGCGCACCGCAAACACGGCGTCGCGCGCCGGCCGGTGCGCCGGCGAGAAGTCGATGCGTGCGTCACCCACCGTCAGCACGCCAGCCTCAGGCACTTCGAGCAGGTTCACGCAACGCAGCAGCGTGCTCTTGCCGCTGCCGGACGGCCCGATCAGCGCCGTCACGCTCCCGGGCTGCAACGCGAGGTCGATCCCGTGCAGCACGCGATGCGCGCCGAACGATTTGTCGATGCGTTCGAGCCGGATCATCGCAACTCCGCCTGGAACAGCGCATGTCGGCCGAAGCGGATTTCGAGGCGACGCTGCAGCGTGGACAGCACCGAGCTGAGCAGCAGATAGATCAGCGCGGCTTCCGTATAGAGAATCATCGGCTCGTAGGTCACCGCCGCGATCCGCTGCGCGGCCTGGAAGATCTCCGGCACGGTCAGCACGGCCGCGAGCGACGTGTCCTTCACGAGTGAAATGAACGAATTCGACAGTGCGGGCAGCGCGACGCGCGCGGCCTGCGGCAGGATCGCGCGGCGCAGCGCCTGCGGGCGCGTCATCGCCATCGAGTACGCGGCTTCCCACTGCCCCTTCGGAATCGATTCGATCACGCCGCGGATCACCTCGGCGTTGTACGCGCCGACGTTCAGCGAGAAGCCGATCACCGCGGCCGTAAGCGGATCGAGCACGATGCCGACGCTCGGCAAGCCGTAGAAGATCACGAACAGCTGCACGAGCAGCGGCGACCCGCGAAACAGCCAGATGTAGAAACGCACGGCGCCCTGCGCCCAGCGCGGCCCGAACAGCCGCGTGAGCGCCGCGCCGAATGCGAGCAGCAAGCCGATCGCGAACGACGCGAGCGTGAGCGGAACCGTGAACACGAGCCCCGCAACCAGCAGGGGCCGCAGCGATTCCGCCATCAGGTGAAGCCAGGCCGGCATCGTTCAGCCTCGCGTCACGGCTGCGACACGTCGCGGCCGAAATACTTGTGCGAGATCTTCGCGTAGGTACCGTCGGCCTTGATGTCGGCCAGTGCCTTGTCGATCGCGGCCACCAGCGCCGGGCTGCCCTTGCGCAGCAGCACGCCCGATGCGTCGCTCGCGCCGCCCGTGTCGGTCGCCGCGACTTTCAGCTTCGCGTCCGGCTTGTGCTTGCGGAAATCGAGGTACGACAGCGAATGGTTGATCGTCGCGTCGACGCGCCCCGAGCTCAACAGGTCGATCGACTCGTTGAAGCCCTGCACGGGCACGACGTCCGCGCCGTGTGCGGCTGCAAGCTTGCCGAAATTGCTGGTCAGCGTGTTCGCGGATTTCTTGCCCTTGAGATCGTCGAACGAGCGGATCGTCGTGTTGTCCGCGCGCACGATCAGCACCGCGCGCGACGTGATGTAAGGCGTCGAGAAATCGTATTTCGCCTTGCGCGCGTCGGTGATCGACACTTCGTTGACGACCGCGTCGTAGCGGTTCACGTCGAGGCCCGCGATCAGCCCGTCCCACTTGCCTTCGACGAACTGCGGCTTCACGCCGAGGCGCTGCGCGATCGCGGTCGCGATGTCGACGTCGAAGCCCGTCAGCTTGCCTGTTTCGTCGTGATACGTGAACGGCGCGTATGTGCCTTCGGTACCGACCCGGAACACGCCGGACGACTTGATCTGCGACAGGTCGTCGGCAGCCAGTGCGCTCGTGACCGAAACGGCCTGCAGCATGGCGACGACCAGGATGGAGCGAAGGAATTTCATGGTGCGGACCCCGAATGATTGGAGGGAATATTCCCGCGGCACATGCATGCCGTTCGAGAGGTCCGCGAATTCTACCGACGCGTCGAGGCCCGGCAAAAACGCAAATCGGCTATCGATATGAGCCGATCGAATAACGCGCGCACCGGCCGCGAAACCGGTGCGCGCGGCTTACACGCCACTTACCACGGCAGCGAATACGTCTTCGTATTCGTGAAGCTCTTCATCGCTTCCTGCACGCCTTCCTTGTAGCCGAGCCCCGAATCCTTCACGCCGCCGAACGGCGTCAGTTCGAGCCGGTAGCCCGGTACTTCGCGCACGTTCACGCTGCCGACTTCCAGCTCGGTGATGAAACGCGTGATGTTGTCGAAGCGGTTCGTGCAGACCGATGACGACAGCGCATAGTCGGTGCTGTTCGACATCCGGATCGCTTCGTCGATGTCGCTGAAGCGCATGATCGGCGACACGGGGCCGAAGGTTTCGTATTTCACCAGCGGCATGTCGGGCGTCACGCGATCGATCACCGTCGGCGAATACAGCGCGCCGTTGCGGACGTTGCCGACCAGGAGCCGCGCGCCGCGTGCAATCGCGTCGTTCACCTGCTGCTCGCAGAACTTCGCGGCCGCCTCGTCGATCACCGTGCCCATGTCGACCGACGGATCGGCCGGATTACCGTACGACCACGCGCGCGTTTTCTCGACCACCAGTTCCGTGAAGCGATCGGCCACCGACTCGTGCACGAGCATCCGCTTGATCGCGGTACAACGCTGCCCCGAGTTCTTGTACGAGCCCGACACCGCGAGCGTGCTCGCTTCGTCGAGATCGGCGTCTTCCATCACGATGATCGGATCGTTGCCGCCGAGTTCGAGCACCGCGCGACGGTAGCCCATCCGCGACGCGATCGACTTGCCGATCGACACGCCGCCCGTGAACGTGATCAGGTCGATCGCCGGGTTCGTGATCAGCTCGTCGGCGATCTCCCGCGGGTCGCCGGTGAGCACCTGCAGCATCTGCGGCGGCAGGCCGGCTTCATACAGGATGTCCGCGAACAGGTAGCACGACAGCGGCACCTTCTCCGACGGCTTCACGACGATCCGGTTGTTGGTCGCGACCGACGGCACGATCTTGTGCGCGACCTGGTTCATCGGGTGGTTGAACGGCGTGATCGCCGAGATCACGCCGAGCAGCGGATCGCGCTGCGTGTACACGCGACGCTTCTTGCCGTGCGGGGTCAGGTCGCACGAGAAGATCTGCCCGTCGTCCTTCAGCACTTCGCCGGCGCCGAACGTCAGCACGTCGGCCACGCGCCCTGCTTCGTACGTCGAATCCTTGATGCACAACCCGGCCTCGGCCGTGATCAGCGCCGCAATCTCCGCGGTGCGCGCACGCACGATGTCGGCCGCGCGACGCAGGATCGCGGCCCGATCGTGACGCGTGAGCGTCGGCCGATAGGCCCGCGCGGCCGCGAACGCGCGCCGCACGTCGTCCAGCGTCGCCTTCGGCACGGTGCCGACCAGCGAGCCGTCGTACGGGTTGCGCACTTCGATTACCGCGTCCCGATGAATCCGTTCCCCATCGATTCGCAGTGCTTCGCGACGAATCTCGCGGACGTCCGTCGATGCTGCAATGGCGTTCATGAGTGTCCCCTTACGGATGCGTGCGCATCACTGCAGATGGTTGAGCGCGATGTCGATGATGTCGAAGTTGCGCAGCCGCGCGCGGCCCGACACGTCGCCGGCGACCGGCTTGCTGAAGATCAGCGGCACGATCTGTTCGGAGATCCCGCCGTGCGAACGCAGCGGCACGTCGAGGCCCGACAGGTCGTGCTTGATGCGGCGCGTGCCGAGCACGACGTCCTGCTTCGAGATCACGATCAGGTCGCCCATCCGCGCCGGCGGCAGCTCGAAGCGCGCGCAGCCCTCGGCACCCGTCAGCACGACCTCGATGCCGTCGACCGCGGCAAGCCGGGCGCGCAGCGCCTCGGCGTCGGCCGTCGCCGGCACGTAGACGGTCGCGAACGAGCCGAGCGCGCCATGGTGCACGACGTACGGATCGGTGATCGGCAGGATCACGCGCGCCGCATCCTCGCCGAGCCACTCGTCGAACAGCTCCTGCAGGTAGATCACGTTCGGCTCGCCGGTTTCATCGTCGTGCTTCGCGTTCATCCCGTGGTCGGCCGTGATCGCGACGATCGCGCCGAGCTCGTCGAGGCGCTGCAGGTACTTGTCCATCATCGCGTAGAACGCGTTCGCGCCTTCCGTGCCGGGCGCGCACTTGTGCTGCACGTAGTCGGTGGTCGACAGGTACATCAGGTCGATCGGGCGCGTCTCGAGCAGGCGCACGCCGGCCGCGAACACGAATTCCGACAGGTCCGCGCTGTACACGCTCGGCACCGGCTTGCCGACCAGCTCGAGCACGTTGTCGATGCCGTTTTCCTCGATGCTCGCCTCGTCGGCCTTTTCCGACGAGAAGCAGATGCCCTTCAGCCCCTTGCCGAGCAGGCGGCGCAGCTTGTCCTTCGCGGTGACGACCGCGACCTTCGCGCCTTGCTCCGCGAACGTCGCGAGCACGGTCGGTGCGACCAGGTACTTCGGATCGTTCATCAGCACCTCGGCGCCGGTGTCGCGATCGTAGAAGTAGTTGCCGCTTATCCCGTGGATCGCCGGCGGCACGCCGGTAACAATCGACAGGTTGTTCGGGTTCGTGAAGCTCGGCACCACGCACTCGCCCTTGAGCGCCGTGCCCGGCTTCAGCAGCGTGCGCAGGAACGGCGCGACGCCGGCCTCGGCCGCTTCTTCCAGATATTCGTATGCGCAGCCATCGACGCAGACGACCACCACGGGCCGGCTCATCCAGTTGTAGCGGCGGCCGTTCACTTCCACGGATACAGGCGTTTCAATCATGACGTTCAATCCTTTCAGTTCGAAGGGTAGAGCCGTCGGCGCCCGCGTCGCGCCGAAGGGAGGTGTTTTCCATGCTTGACATTAAAATTGATGATTTGTAGATTGTCAACAACATGCAGAGAACAGAAAGCAAAACAACGCAGCAGCAAGAGGGCTGGTCTCCACTCATCCGCCGCGTGCCGCGGCGCCACAGTCAAGGGGTCTGAAGATGAACGAAGTGCCGGTAAACAAGCGTTTGAACGCATGGGCGGCGGGCGCGGCCCGCTTCGCGCTGGCCGCGGCGGTCGCGCTCGGCGCGGTGCAGGCGGCGCACGCGAAGACGTCGCTGCTCGTCTATACCGCGCTGGAAGACGAGGCGATGAAGCCCTACAAGGACGCGTTCGAGAAAGCGAACCCCGATATCGAGATCCGCTGGGTGCGCGACTCGACCGGCTCGGTCACCGCGAAGCTGCTCGCGGAGAAGAACAACCCGCGCGCGGACGTCGTGCTCGGCCTCGCCGCATCGAGCCTGACGCTGCTCGACCTGCAAGGGATGCTGATGCCGTACACGCCGAAGGGCTTCGACCAGCTCACGCGCAAGTACAGCGACGCCAACACGCCGCCGCACTGGGTCGGCATGGACGTGTGGGGCGCGACGATCTGCTACAACCGCGTCGCCGCGCAGGCGAAGGGCATCCCGAAGCCGACGTCGTGGGAAGACCTGACGAAGCCCGTCTATAAAGGCGCGATCGTGATGCCGAGCCCGGTTTCATCCGGCACCGGCTATCTCGACGTGACCGCGTGGCTGCAGACCTTCGGCGACGACAAAGGCTGGAAATTCATGGACGCGCTCGACAAGAACGTCGCGCAATACGTGCACTCGGGCTCGAAGCCCTGCACGCTCGCCGGCACCGGCGAATTCCCGATCGGCATCTCATTCGAGTTCCGCGGCCACGAACTGCAGTCGCAGGGCGCGCCGATCGATCTCGTGTTCCCGAAGGAAGGGCTCGGCTGGGACATGGAAGGCACCGCGATCATGAAGACGACGAAGCAGCCCGACGCCGCGAAGAAGCTGGCCGACTTCATGGCGAGCAAGGACGCGAACCAGATCACCGCGCGCTGGTGGGCAATCGTCGCGTATCCGGGCGTCGCACGGAAGCTGGCCGGCATCCCCGACAACTACTCGGACCTGCTCGTGAAGAACGACTTCGTGTGGTCGGCGAAGAACCGCCAGTCGATTCTCGATACATGGCAGAAGCGCTACGGCGCGAAGGCACAGCAGTAACGTCGCGACCCGCCGCGGGGCCGCGCCGCGCGCCGCCCCGCGCCACCCTTCCTATCGTCGAATCCGGCCCCCGGGCCGCCCCAGCATGGAGGCGCGCATGGCACCTTATCTGAGCGCAGAACGCATCGAGAAGCGGTACAACGACACGCAGGTCCTGACCGACATCAACCTGAGCGTGATGAAGGGCGAAATGATCTGCTTCCTGGGGCCGTCCGGCTGCGGGAAGACCACGCTGCTGCGGATCATCGCGGGGCTCGAGACGCAGAACGCCGGCCACATCATGCAGGACGGCCGCGACATCTCGCGGCTGCCGCCGCAACTGCGCGACTACGGGATCGTGTTCCAGTCGTACGCGCTGTTCCCCAACCTCACGGTGTACGACAACGTCGCGTACGGGCTCGTGAACCGCAAGATGAAGCGCGACGCGATCCACGAGCGCGTGCACACGCTGCTCGCGCTGGTCGGCCTGCCCGACAGCCATCGCAAGCATCCGGGCCAGTTGTCCGGCGGCCAGCAGCAGCGCATCGCGCTGGCGCGCGCGCTCGCCACCTCCCCCGGCCTGCTGCTGCTCGACGAGCCGCTGTCGGCGCTCGACGCGCGGGTGCGCGTGCGGCTGCGCCAGGAGATCCGCGCGCTGCAGCAGCGGCTCGGCGTGACGACGATCATGGTCACGCACGACCAGGAGGAAGCGCTGTCGATGGCCGACCGCATCGTCGTGATGAACCACGGCGTGATCGAGCAGATCGGCACGCCGCTCGAAATCTACCGGCAGCCGGCGTCGCCGTTCGTCGCGGACTTCATCGGTCGCGTCAACATGATTCCCGCCGAAGTCGCGCTGGACGGCACGCTGCGCGCAGGCATGGTCGGCCTCGACTGCCGTCATGGCACGGCACGCCCCGCGCAAGGCGCGGCGGTGTCGGTCTACGTGCGGCCCGAAGACCTGCGCATCCGCGTACCGGGCGAGACGGCCGACAACGTGCTGGCCGGCCGCGTCGAGAAGCTCGAATTCCTCGGTGCGTTCTGCCGCGTGAGCTTCCGGATCGACGGGCTCGAGGGCCAGGAGATCGTCGCCGACCTGTCGTATCACGACGTCGACCGCACCGGCGTGCAGGCCGGCGCGCGCATCGACCTCGCGCTCGATCGCGAGCATGTCCGCGTGTTCCCGAGCGCGAAGGAGCGACTGCAATGAGCACCGTCCTGACCGAGCGCCGCCGCGGCGCCTCCGCCCCCGCCGACGTGCGGCAGATCACGCACTGGCACGACCGCATCGCGCAGCTCGCGCTGCTGGCGATGGCCGCGCTGATGTCGATGTTCCTGCTGCTGCCGCTCGCGCTCGTCGTACAGAAATGCTTCGTCGATGCGGACGGGCGCTTCGTCGGCGCGCACAACTTCATCGAGTATCTCGAGGACAGCGGCGTGCTGCGCTCGATGCTGCATTCGCTGACGGTCGGCGCGCTCGTCACGTCGATCGTCGTGCCGATGGCATTCACGTTCGCGTATGCGCTGACCCGCTCGTGCATGCCGTTCAAGAACGCCGCGCGTACCGTCGCGCTGCTGCCGCTGCTCGCGCCGACGCTGTTGTCCGCGGTGTCGTTCATCTACTGGTTCGGCAACGCGGGGCTGTTGAAGCCGCTGCTGCACGGCCATTCGATCTACGGGCTGCCGGGCATCGTGCTGAGCATGGTGTACGCGTCGTTCCCGCACGTGCTGATGATCCTCGTCACTGCGCTGTCGCTCGCCGACGGCCGGCTCTACGAGGCCGCCGACGCGATGGGCACGCGCCGCATGCGCAAGTTCTTCACGATCACGCTGCCGGGCGCGAAGTACGGGCTGATCAGCGCGACGATGGTGGCGTTCACGATGTGCATCAACGACTTCGGCGTGCCGGTCGTAATCGGCGGTTCGTACAACGTGCTGTCGACCGACATCTACAAGCTGATCATCGGCCTGCAGGACTTCAACCGCAGCGCGGTCGTGAGCCTGATGCTGCTGTGCCCGGCACTCGTCGCGTTCGGCGTCGACTTCTTCATCCGCCGCCGCCAGCAGTCGCAGCTCGGCGCGCGCTCGACGCCGTACCAGCCGAAGCCGTCGCGCGGCTTCGACGCCGCGATGCTCGCGTACTGCGGCATCGTGTGCGCGTTCTTCATCGCGGTGGTCGGCATCTCGGTGTTCGCGTCGTTCGTGAAGTTCTGGCCGTACCAGATGAGCCTCGGGCTGCAGCACTACAAGATGGGGCTGATCGGCGCCGGCATCTTCGACGCGTACAAGAACAGCCTGCGGATGGCCGCGACCGTGGCGCTCGGTGGCACGATCGTCGTGTTCGGCGGCGCATACCTGATCGAGAAGACGCGCGGCGCGCGCTGGCTGCGCGGCTTCATCGCGCTCTGCGCGATCCTGCCCATGGGCGTGCCGGGGCTCGTGCTCGGCATCAGCTACATCTTCCTGTTCAACGCGCCCGGCAACCCGCTGAACGGGCTGTACGGCTCGCTGTGGCTGCTCGCGATCGTCACGGTGGTGCACTACTACGCATCGAGCCACCTGACCGCCGTCACCGCGCTCAGGCAGATCGACAGCGAGTTCGAGGCCGTGTCCGCGTCGCTGAAGGTGCCGTTCTACAAGACCTTCCTGCGCGTGACCGTGCCCGTGTGCCTGCCCGCGATCCTGCTGATCGCGCGCTACCTGTTCGTCAACGGGATGACGACGGTCTCGGCCGTCGCGTTCCTCTACTCGCCCGACACGCAGCCCGCCTCGGTCGCGATCCTGAACCTCGACGACGCGGGCCAGATGGGTCCGGCCGCCGCGATGGCCACGCTCGTGCTCGCGACGTCGTCGTTCGCCTGCGTGCTGTTCGCGTGCATCTCGCATCGACTGTTGCGCCGCACGCAGGCCTGGCGCAACCCGCATCGCCACTGACTTTTTAGCCGCATTCACGTGACGTCCCGACTTCATCAAGGAGACACCATGACGCTCGCCGCCCAGCCCATCCTGCTCACCCCCGGCCCCCTGACGACCTCCGACACCACGCGCGACGCGATGCTGCGCGACTGGGGATCGTGGGACAGCGACTTCAACGCGATCACCGCGCGGCTGCGCGAACGCCTGCTGCAGATCGTGCACGGCGAAGGCACGCACGAATGCGTCCCGCTGCAAGGCAGCGGCACGTTCTCGGTCGAAGCGGCCATCGGCACGCTCGTGCCGCGCGACGGCCACGTGCTCGTGCCGAACAACGGCGCGTACTGCCAGCGCATCGCGAAGATCTGCCGCGTGCTCGGCCGCCAGCTGACGACGATCGACTACAGCGAGGATCGCCGCGTCGATCCGGCCGACGTCGAACGCGCGCTCGTCGCCGATCCGACCATCACGCACGTCGCGCTCGTGCACTGCGAGACGGGCGCCGGCGTGCTGAACCCGCTGCACGACATCGCGCTGGTCGTCGCGAAGCACGGCCGCGCGTTGATCGTCGATGCGATGAGCTCGTTCGGCGCGATCGACATCGACGCGCGCACGACGCCGTTCGACGCGGTGATCGCCGCGTCCGGCAAATGCCTCGAAGGCGTGCCGGGGCTCGGCTTCGTGATCGCGAAACGCAGCACGCTCGAACGCTGCGAAGGCAACAGCCACTCGCTCGCGATGGACCTGTACGACCAGTGGGTCTACATGCAGCGCACGACGCAGTGGCGCTTCACGCCGCCGACGCACGTGGTCGCGGCGCTCGACGCCGCCGTCGGGCAATACGTCGACGAAGGCGGGCTCGCTGCTCGCGGCGGCCGCTACCAGCGCAACTACCGCGCGCTGATCGACGGGATGCTCGCGCTCGGCTTCCGGCCGTTCCTCGATCCGGCGATCCAGGCGCCGATCATCGTCACGTTCCATGCGCCGGACGATCCGAACTACGACTTCAAGCGGTTCTACCAGGAGGTCAAGCAGCGCGGCTACATCCTGTATCCGGGCAAGCTGACCGAGGTCGAGACGTTCCGCGTCGGCTGCATCGGCCACTTCGGCGAAGCCGGCATCCCGGGCGCCGTCGCCGCGATCGCCGACACGCTGCGCGCGATGGGTGTGCGCCGCGTGTCGGCCGAAGCGGCAGTGTGACGTGATGCACTACGACCTGACGTGATGGTCCCCGCCGCATGCACGTTCGCATGCGGCGGCCGGTTGCTTCGGGCCGTGCGCGACACGGCCCCTTTTCGAAGACCCCTCCCATGCGACCCTTCTGGATCGAACAAGCGCTGTTCAACGACGGCGATCTCGCCCCCGCGCTGCAAGGCGAAACGCAGGCCGACGTGTGCATCGTCGGCGGCGGTTTCACCGGGCTCTGGACGGCAATCCAGACGAAGCAGCAGAACCCCGCGCTCGACATCGCGATCGTCGAGGCCGACCTGTGCGGCGCCGGCGCGAGCGGTCGCAACGGCGGCTGCCTGCTCACGTGGTCCGCGAAATTCCTGACGCTGCGGCGGCTGTTCGGCGAAGCCGAGGCGATCCGGCTCGTGAAGGCATCCGAAGCGGCCGTGCAGCACATCGCCGATTTCTGCCGCGCGCACGACATCGATGCCGAGCTGCGGCTCGACGGCACGCTGTACACCGCGACGTCACGCGCGCAGGTCGGCACGCTCGCGCCGGTACTCGACGCGCTCGCCGCGTGCGGCATCCACAGCTACGAGCCGCTGCCGCCCGCCGAAGTCGCGCGCCGCTCGGGGTCCGCTCGCAATCTCGACGGCGTCTATTCGCCGATCGCAGCGACCGTGCATCCCGGCAAGCTCGTGCGCGGGCTGCGCCGCGTCGCGCTCGCGATGGGCATCCGGATCTACGAACGCACGCCGATGCTCGACTTCACGCCCGGGCAGCCGGCCGTCGTGCGCACGCCGTCCGGCAGCGTGAGCGCGGGCAAGCTCGTGTTCGCGATCAACGCGTGGATGGCGAGTCGCTTCCCGCAATTCGAGCGCACGATCGCGGTCGTGTCGAGCGACATGGTCATCACCGAGAAATGCCCGGAGCTGCTCGAGAAAACCGGGCTCGTGGACGGCGTATCCGTGCTCGATTCGCGGATCTTCGTCTACTACTACCGCACCACCGCCGACGGGCGGCTGATGCTTGGCAAGGGCGGCAACACGTTCTCGTGGCGCAGCCGCATCGCGCACGTGTTCGACCGGCGGTCGCCGTACGAGGCGCAGCTCACGCAAAGCCTGCGTGAGTTCTTTCCATCGCTCGCGGGCGTGCCGGTCACGGCGAGCTGGAATGGGCCGTCGGATCGCTCGGTCACCGGCTTCCCGTTCTTCGGCCGCCTCGACGACGCACCGAACGTGTTCTACGGCTTCGGCTACTCGGGTAACGGCGTGGGGCCGACCTATATGGGCGGGCAGATCCTGTCGTCGCTCGTGCTCGGCCTCGACAACGCGTGGACGCGCAGCCCGATCGTGCGCGGCCCGCTGGGGGCGTTCCCGCCGGAGCCGATCCGCTATGTCGGTGCGCACGTCGTGCGCAATGCGATCCGCCGCAAGGAACGCGCGGAGGACGAAAGCCGGCAGCCGGCCGTTGTCGACACGTGGCTCGCGAAATTCGCGAGCGCGGCCGGGAAGGCCGACAAGGCGTGACGCTGCGTTGATCTGCAGGGCCTGCGTGACTTGAAGACGCAATGAAAAAGGGACGCTGCGAAGCGTCCCTTTGCTTTGTGCTTTGTGCTGTACGCGGCAATCCGCGCGAGCGTTGCCGGGCGCTTACGCGCGCACGGGTTTTTCCCGCGCCGCCTTGCCCGCCGCCGGCAGGCCTTGCTCGTGCGTGCGGCGCATGCGCTCGAGACCGTGCGAGAGGTGCTCGCGCACGAGCGCCACCGCCTGCTCCCCGTCGCCGCCCGCAAGCGCCTGCACGATCTTGTCGTGCTCGGCGGCGGACACGGCGATCGCATCCTCCTCGGCCTCGATCGCGGCCTGGCGCAGCAGGCCGAGCTGGCGCACGAGCCGGCGGTAGGTATCGGTGAGGTGCGTATTGCCGACGCCGACGACCATCGCGTCGTGGAACTGCACATTCAGCTCGGTGTAGCGCGTGACGTCGTGCGTCTTCGCGGCGTCCTTCATCGACTGGATGATGCCCTTCAGCACCTTCAGCGTGTCGGGCGAGATGCGCTTCGCGAGCGCGCGCGCGACCGACTCGTCGAGCATCGCACGCACTTCGTAGATCTCCTCGGCCTCGCGCAGCGGCACGACGCGCACCGTCACGCCGCGATTCTTCTCGTTGCGCAGCAGGCCGGCCTGTTCGAGCGCACGGAACGCCTCGCGCACGGGGCCACGCGACACGTTCAGCTTGGTCGCGATCTCGACTTCGTTGAGCTTCTCGCCAGGCGCGTATTCGCCGGAGACGATCGCGCGCTCGAGCATGTCCTGGACGATCATCGCGAGCGACTGGCTTTGCAGGAGTTCGATGGCGCTGAGCGCGTTCGGGGCTGTCATGGTCGGGCAGGCAGCAAGGCTGCGGTAGAAAGCGAGGGCGCCATATCGGCGAATGATCCTTATATACCCTCGGCCTGACACATTGTCAACAGTTTTCAGTTTCCAAAAACCAATTCCGCCTGCCGGAATGCAACCAAGACGCAACCGGCAGGCGGGGTGACGCGCAGCGGGCCGACCTCGCCCGCCTCGCGCGACACGTGCCGACGGTCAGGCCGTCGTGTGCTTCACCGGCCCCGGATCGCTGTGGCTCGGCCGGCCCGTCTCGACGTGGCCCGCGAAGCGGCGCACGACCTTGTCGTCGCCGCCGCGCAGCGTCGTCGCGGTGATCGTCAGATCGTACCAGCCGTGGCTCGACGACAGCTCGAAGTGATCCTCGATACGCTCGCCCGGCTCCAGCGTGTAGGTCCGCGCATGCTTGTGGCTGTATGCGTTGTCGACCGTCACGCGGCACGTCGCGCGCCCGCTGTTGCGCAGTTGCAGGTACACGTGACGGTTACGCACGTCGTAGCCGATCCGCGCTTCGGCGTTCGCGTGGCGGCCGTCCGCCGCGAGCCGCGTGTTGCCCTGGAACTCGCACAGATAGCCGTTCGGGCCGTAGGCCGCGAGATGGTAGTCGCCGCGTGCGGCCGACGTGTTCCACGTGTCGACGAAACGGTCGTGCGCGGACACCGCGTACCGGCGCGGGGGCGTCGTCGGGTTGCGGCGGTCGTACACGTAGAACGCGGCGCCTGCATCACCGGTGTTCGCGAAGTCGAGCGACACGCTGTCGTCGTGCCCGCTCACGCGGCTGTGCACGAACAGCTCGTACGGCAGCGCACGTGCCGGACGCGTACCGGGCTCCTGCGCCGGCATCGACTGCTGCGCGGGCACCTGGTACGCCTGGCCGGCCGTCGCGATGTGCTGCGGCACCGTGAAGCTCACCGTGCGCGTGTCGGGGCGCGCGGAGAAGTCGAATGCCGACGTGAGGTCGCCGCAGATCGAGCGACGCCACGCGCTGATGTTCGGCTCCTTCACGCCGAAACGCGCTTCGAGGAAACGCAGCACCGACGTATGGTCGAACGTCTCCGAGCAGACCCAGCCGCCCTTCGTCCACGGCGAGATGATGATCAGCGGCACGCGCGGCCCGAGGCCGATCGGCTGGATGCCGCCCGGGTCCGCGCCCGGCACGAGCGGGCTCATTTCGCCCGGGTACTTGTTCAGGTCGAGCAGCTCGTCGCCAAGATTCGACAGCAGGTTCGACGACACGATGCCCTGGCCGCCCACGCCGCTCGTCACCGGCGGCACCGGCGGCACGACGTGGTCGAACAGCCCGTCGTTTTCGTCGTAGTTCAGGATGAACACCGTCTTCGCCCACACTTCCGGGTTCGACGTCAGCGCCTCGAGCACCATGTTGATGTAGAACGCGCCGTCGGTCGGCGAGGCCTGCGGGTGCTCGCTGTACTTGTACGGCGACACGATCCACGACACCTGCGGCAGCCGGTTCGCCTGCACGTCGGCCTTCAGCTCGGCGAGCGTGTGGTCCGATGCGCCCTTGTCGACCAGCGGGCCGCTCGCGCCTTCCTTCACCTGGAAGCGCTTGAAGAACATCAGCGAGTTGTCGGTGTAGTTGTCGGTCGGGTCGCCCGGGATGCCCGTGCCGCCCTGGTACACCTTCCAGCTGATCTTCGCGTTTTCGAGGCGTTCCGCGTAGGTCGTCCACGTATAGCCGTTCACGTCGTCGCGCTCGCCGATGCCCGGGCCGTTCGGCGGATTGCCGTAGATGTTGCGCGGGTCGACCGTGCCGGTCCACAGGTAGATGCGGTTCGGCGCGGTGTCGGCGTGCGCGGAACAGAAGTACGAATCGCAGATCGTGAACGCGTCGGCCAATGCGTAGTGGTACGTGAGATCCTGGCGCTTCAGGTAGCCCATCGTCAGCACGTCCTGCTTCTGGTTCACCCACTGGTCCCACTGGCCGTTGTTCCAGGACAGGTGGCCGCTGCTCCAGCCGTGGTTGGTGCCCGGCTGGAATTCGGTCGTCTGCTTCGGATCGAGGTAGAACGGCAGCACGTACGGCGCCGACGGATCGAGGCCGCGCGAATGGTAGTTCTTCGTGAACACCGATGCGGGCGGCTGTTGCCACACCGGTGCGCCGCTCGGCAGCAGATGCGGGCGCGGATCGTTGAAGCCGCGCACGCCGCGCAGCCCGCCGAAGTAATGGTCGAACGAACGGTTTTCCTGCATGAAGATCACGACGTGTTCGACGTCGCGGATCGTGCCCGTGCGATAGGCGGCCGGCATCGCCAGCGCATTGCGGATCGCGGGCGGGAAGCCCGCGTAGGCGGCCATCGCGCCGGCCGACTGCGCGGCGAGGCGCAGGAAATCGCGTCGATTGTTCGAAGACATGAAGAGAACCCTGTTGTCGGTAGGAGTGGGGCGCCGGTCGAGCGGGGCCGGCGGTGGTGCGTTGCCGTTATTACCCCGCATCGGCGTGTCCCGGCCGTGACCGGTTACCGCAGGTTTCTTTTGGTTACCCACAAGAATTTTTTCGAAGCGGCACACGACGCGCCTTTCATCCGGCCGACACACGCATGCGCTACGCTGACGCGCGATACAGAGGGGAGAAGCCGAGTCGTGTTCGATCAGCTGAAGGCGTTCCACGCGACCGTCCGGCAGGGCAGCATCACGCGCGCCGCGCGCCACCTGGGCGTGAGCCAGCCGACGATTGCCGCGCAGATCCGGCAGGTCGAGCAGGTGTACGGCGTCGAGCTGTTCTACCGCAGCGGCCGCAAGCTCGAGGTCACCGATACCGGCATCGAGCTGCTGCCGCTCGTCGAGAAGATGATCGCGCTCGAGGCGCAGGCCGACATCATGCTGCGCAATGTCGGCGGCCTGTTCGAAGGCCACCTGCGGATCGGTGCGACGGGGCCGTACTACATCATGGACGCGGTCGGCCGCTTCTCGAACGCGCATCCGTCGATCGCGCTCACGTGCCGGATCGGCAACTCCGAGGAAATCCTGCAGGCGCTGCAGGAATTCCGCATCGACCTCGCCGTCTCGTCGCAGCGCAACGATGCCGACGGCCTCGAACGCAAGGTGATCTCGACCGACCCGCTCGTGCTCGTCGTGCACCGCAACCATCCGCTCGCGCGTTTGGACGCGATCGATCCGGCGCAGCTCGCCGATGTACGACTGCTGATTCGCGAAGAAGGCTCGGTCACGCGCCGCTGCACGGAGACGATTCTCGAAACGGCCGGAGTCGCGGCCGTCTCGGTGGCCGAGATCGGCAGCCGCGAAGCGATCCGCGAGGCGATCCTGCACGGCGTGGGCGGCAGCCTGTTTCCGCTCGGCGAGGCCGAACGTCATCCGGATTTGCGCGTGATCGCGCTGCGCGGCGTCGACACGACGATCGACGAATACGTGTACTACCTGAAGGCGCGCCGCCAGAGCCCCGCGATCGACGCATTCCTCGCGTGCATCCTGCCGGCCGGCAGCGACGCGGCCGCGGCGGATGAAGCAGGACGAACGGCGCGGCGGGCGAACGCGCGCTGAACCGCCGCGCGTTCGCCGGTACCGCACATCAGTGGCGCTTTTCCCGCGCCTTCCCTCGTTTTTCCTCGTGCCTTCCTTCTGTCGTTGCGCTCACATCACTTCGGCAGTGCCGGAATCATCCACGTCAGTACGTGCTGCTGCAGGAACACGAGCACGCCGAGCAGCAGCGTGAGGATCACGCTGTGCCAGAACGTGCGCGCGAACACGACACCTTCCTGCCCTTTCAGGTCCGTCGTCGACACACCCGTCGCGATGTTCTGCGGCGAGATCATCTTGCCCATCACGCCGCCCGACGAGTTGGTCGCGGCCATCAGCACCGGGTCGAGGCCGAGCTGCCGCGCGGCGACGACCTGCAGGTTGCCGAAAAGCGCGTTGCCCGACGTGTCGCTACCGGACAGGAACACGGCGATCCAGCCGAGCGACGCGGACACCAGCGGGAACAGCGCGCCGGTCGACGCGACGCCGGTGCCGAGCGTGTAGCTGATCCCCGAGTAGTTCAGCAGGTACGCGAGCCCGACGATCATCATCACCGTGACGATCGCGATCCACGTCTGCCGCCAGGTCTTGACCACGCATTCGAAGAACGCGCCGACGCCGGTGCGCGTCAGCGCGGCCGTGATGATCGCCGAGACCAGGATCGCGGTGCCCGTGCCGAGTGGCTGGAAGTCCCAGATCGCCGCATAGGGCTTGTGATACAGCGACACGAACACGGCGTTGTGCAGGCCCGGCCACTTGATCTTCACGTCGCCGATCGCCGCGATGTTCGCGTGCACCCACACGATCACGACCACCGACACGACGAGCCACGGCAGCCAGCCGCCGAAGCCCGCGCGCGCGGCGCCGGCCGTTGCCGGCACGCTGCGCGCGAGCGCGTATTGCGGATCGGGCTGCGGCTTCCACACCTGCAGGAAGCCGATCGTGACGATCAGCGACGAGAGCGACGACAGCACGTCGGTGAGCTGGTAGCCGAGGAAGTTCGACGTGACGAACTGCGCGATCGCGAAGCTGCCGCCCGACACGAGCAGCGCGGGCCACAGCTTCGAGATCGAGCGCAGCCCGCCGTACGCGCCGACCACGTAGAACGGCAGCAGCAGCGCGAAGAAGGGCAGTTGTCGGCCGACCATCTGCGCGAGCGTCGCGGGCGGCAGCGACGTGACCGCGCCGAGCACGGTGATCGGCACGCCGAGCGCGCCGAACGCGACCGGCGCCGTGTTGAACAGCAGCGTATAGGTGAGCGCTTCGAGCGCGGGGAAACCGAGCGCGATCAGGAGTGCGCTCGTGATCGCGACCGGCGTGCCGAATCCCGAGATCCCTTCGAGCAGGCATCCGAACGAGAACGCGACGACGAGCAGCACGAGGCGCCGGTCGTCGGGCAGGTTGTCGAGCATCCACTGCCGGAACTGGTCGAAGCGGCCCGACTTCACCGCGATGTTGTACAGCAGCAGCGCGTTGAAGACGATCCACATCACCGGCACGACCGCGAGCGCCATGCCCGCGCCGACCGCGTTGAACGCGAGCCCGGCCGGCATGCCCCATGCGCCGATCGCGACCGCGAGGCCGGCGACGAGCCCGGCGAGCGACGCCTGCCATGCGGGCCGGCGCAGCACGCCGAGCGCGATCAGCGCGACCGCGATCGGAATCGCGGCGACGAGGAAGGACAGCAGCAGCGAGTTGGCGACCGGCGTCAACGGCTGTGCGAAGACGATGCCGGGCGGTAGGGCGTCGGTGGGGTTCATCGTGTCTCCAGAGTCGACCCAAGCTGGCATCGGGATGCCCCGGGTTCGGTACAAGGCGATGTCCTGCGGTCACGACCGAGATCAGGCGCTTGCGCACGCAACGACGTCGCACGGCCAACCGATCGGTCGCTTAAAAGAGGTTAGGAGGCGCGCGACGCTTGTACAAGGGGGACAAGCCCGATGCGTGCCGACCCGATACGAACCCGCCGCCACACGCTGACCGGCAGCGGGCAGCCCGCTGTCTCGTTCGGCAGGAAGCCCGCCGCGAGCGGCTCACCCGCGCAATGTTGCACATGCGGCAAAGGTACCTGACGGCGGGCGGGATGTTTCGTTTGGCGTCCGAAGCCTAGACTGGTCGCATCGATTCCGCCCGCGCCGGCCACGGCAGGCACGGCACCGGAACCTCACGGAGTGAACACGATGAAGACGATGAAACAGGCGGCATGCGCATGCGTGCTGATCGGCGCGGCCTTCGCCGCTCACGCGCAGGCCGCGTCGACGCTGACGCGCGCCGAGGTCCGCCAGGAACTCGTGGAGCTGCAGGCCGCCGGCTATCGGACGAGCCTCGCCAGCAGTCCCGACTTTCCGGACAACATGCAGGCGATCATGCGCCGTGCCGCACAGGCACGCGGCGAGGACGCCGGCTACGGCAGCGAAGGCGGGGCAAACGCGGAATCGGGCAAGCCGGTGCTGCCGCACACGATCGATCGCGGCACCTACGCACACCATTGACGGCTGATCGAACCGGATCGAGCGCACAACGGAGCGCCCCGACCGGCGACGGAGATACGCAGCATGCACCGCGCCGACCGACGCGGTGCACATGCGCCAGGCATTACACGCTGAAGCGGTTCAACGTATAGGCGCGATAGGCCGCGACGAACGCGTCGAACGATCCGGCCTCCTTCGCTTCGAGCTCGGCCTGCTCGGCCAGCGATTTCGCGGCAAGCGCCTGCTCGGTGCGCAGCGTATCCGCCGACGGCGGATGCGCGCGGAAATGCGCGGCATGCGCTTCGCTCTGCGCCAGCGCGAACCCGAGGAACGACTGACCGCGTTCGCGCATCGTGCGCAGCACGTGCGCGGACGGCGTGCGGTCCGGATCGGCGAGCTTCTCGCGTTGCGCGGCAATCGCGCGCACGTGCTCGTCGCCGCCGCGGATTTCGTCGAGACGACGGCCGACGGTTTCGATATCGGCCATCAGGTCGTCCGCCCACGCTTGCAGCGTGACCGGCTGGCCGTCGCGCTGCAACGTAAGCCCCGGCTTGCGCCCTTCCATCGTCACGCTGCCGAAGTTCGCATTCGCTTCCTTGTACGCGGGGCAATCGAGCGCCGGGCTTTCGTCGAGCGCGCATGCGAGCAGGAACGCGTCGATGAAGCGCGCGGTTTCCAGTGCGATGCCGGTCGGCTCGAACGGATCGATGTCGAGGCAACGCACCTCGATGTACTGCACGCCGCGCGACGCGAGCGCATGCAGCGGCCGCTCGCCCGAGTACGTGACGCGCTTCGGCCGGATCGTCGAGTAGAACTCGTTCTCGATCTGCAGCACGTTCGTGTTGATCTGGATCCACTCGCCGTCGCGATGCGTGCCGATCGCCTCGTAGGCCGGATACGGCTCGCTCACGGCCTTCGACAGCGCATCGAGATAGCCGGGCAGCGTGTTGTAGTCGACGTGCAGCGCGGCCTGGGCGGTCGTGTTCGAGTAGCCGAGATCGCTCATCCGCAGGCTCGTCGCATACGGCAAGTACAGCGTATCGGCGTCGAACGTGTCGAGCCTGTGCGGCTTGCCGCGCAGGAACTTCGTGTCGAGCGCGGGCGACGCGCCGAACAGGTACATCAGCAGCCAGCTGCGGCGGCGGAAGTTGCGGATCTGCGCGAGATAGCGCTCCGACTGGTAGTCAACGAGCGTGGCCGTCGAGCCCTCTTCCGCATGCAGGCGCCGCCACACTTCCTCGTGCAGCGAGTAGTTGTAGTGGATGCCGGCGATGCACTGCATCGTGCGGCCGTAGCGATACGCGAGGCCGCGCCGGTACACCGTTTTCAGGCGGCCGATGTTCGATGTGCCGTAGTCGGCGATCGGGATCTGGTCGTCGGCCGGCAGCAGGCCGGGCATCGAGTCGTTCCACAGCATCTCGTCGCCGAGCGACGCATACACGTAGCGATGCAGATCGTCGAGACGTTCGAGCGTGATCGCGGCGTCGCCTTCCGCGGGCGTGATCAGCTCGATCAGCGCTTCGGAATAGTCGGTCGTCAGCGACGGATGCGTGAGCGCCGAACCGAGCGCGCGCGGATGCGGCGTGAACGCGATCATCCCGTCGCGCGTCACGCGCAGGCTTTCCTTTTCGATGCCGCGCAGGCCGTCGGGCAGATGCTGCCGCGTCGGGCCCGAGCTCAGCGCTTCGAGGCGATTCAGCAGCAGTTCGGACTGGCGGTGAGTCATGGTGTTCGACATGGAGACGCAAGTGCGTGACGGCCGCGCGCAGAACGCCGCGCGCGGCCGGCTGGATTGTTGGTCGCTTCGTTGGTAGCGGGCACTTTAACATCTCGCCGAAACACGCGCTTGAGGTGGCTCCGGGCACGGTGCGCGGGCCGGAGCGGGCCGCCGGACGGGCCGGTCGCGGCGGTCGTCACCTCTGCCACCGGTTCCATGCGGCGGCAACGGGCGCGCCGGTTACGCGAATTCGTCCGATGGAAGATGACGCGCGGACGGGTGGTGGCAGGTGCAACCGTGCTGCCAAACCGACGGCGGAAAGCAGGGGTAAGTGGGCATCGCACGACCGGCAGCCTGCGGGCGACGGATGCGCGGAATTGCCGTGACGGCTAATGTCCGGTGTCGGTGTCGGAGTCGGTGTCGGTGTCGGTGTCGGTGTCGGTGTCGGTGTCGGTGTCGGTGTCGGTGTCGGTGTCGGTGTCCGTGTCCGTGTCCGTGTCCGTGTCCGTGTCCGTGTCCGTGTCCGTGTCCGTGTCCGTGTCCGTGTCCGTGTCCGTGTCCGTGTCGGTGACGGAGTCCGGAGTCCGGAGTCCGGCGTCCGGCGTCCGGCAGGTAGGCTGCACATGTCGGCACGACCTGCGCAACAAGATGCATCGCGGCCTGGCGACGTCGCACCCGGCCGCGATCCCCAGCGATCACCCGTCGCCCTCAACCGCCGCGCGCACCGCCCGCCCGGTCGGCCACTTCATTCCACAAATGCAGCGCCGCATATGCGCGCCACGGCCGCCAGCCCTCAGTGCGGTGCTTCTGGGTCGCGAGCCGGTCGAGCGCGGGATCGCGCGCGGTAATCGACTGCATCAGCACGAGATCGGAGGCCGGCCATGCGTCCGGATCGCGCCACGCGCGCATCGCGATGTATTCGACGGTCCACGGGCCGATACCGGGCAGATCGAGCCACGCACTGCGCAGCGTCGCGAGATCGGCATGCTCGCGATCGACCGGCACGTCGCCGGCCGCCACCGCGCGCGCCACGCCCGTCAGTGCCGCCACTCGCTTGCCGGGCATCCCGATCTTGTCGAGGTCACAGGCGGCCAGCGCATCGGGCGTCGGAAAGCGCCACGCAGGCGCGCCGTCGTCTTCATGAACCACTCGCTCTCCGGCCCGCTCGACGAGCCGGCCGACGATCGTCGTCGCGGCCTTCACGCTCACCTGCTGGCCGACGATCGCGCGCACGGCCAGCTCGAACCCCGACCATGCGCCCGGCACGCGCAGCCCCGGCGCGGCCTCGACGAGCGGCGCGAACCACGGATCGCGCGCGAGCCCGCTGCCGATGGCGGCCGGATCGGCGCCGAGGTCGAACATCGTCGCGACACGCGCGGCGAACGCGTCATCGACATGACGCGCGACCGCGCCTTCGACCGTCGCAACCAGGCAATGCTTGCGCGGATGTTTCGCGACCGTGAGCCGGCCGGCGTCGCCGTGCAGGTCGACGATGCGTCGATACACGCCGTCCGCCACCTGCTCGACGCCCGGAATCGCGCGCCCGCTGAAGAAGCGCAGCACGCGCGCCCAGTCGTAAGGCGCATTGAAGCGCAGCTCCATTTGCGCGGACGGCGGCACCTGGCCGCCGTTCACGATGGACGTAATCGTTGTTTTTGCGATGCTCAAACTGCACTGCCCTCCGCAACGGACTCGGTTTGATCGTCGTTCACATGCCGCGCCTCGGACGCGAGCAGCGTCGCCTTGCGGCGCACGCCCCAACGATACCCGGAAAGCGCGCCGCCCTTCTGTACGACGCGGTGGCACGGAATCGCGAGCGCGACCGGGTTCGACGCGCACGCGGACGCGACGGCACGTACCGCGCGCGGCGAACCCAGCGCCTCGGCGATCTCCGAATAGCTGCGCGTTTCGCCGTACGGAATATGCGTCAGCGCCTCCCATACGCGCTGCTGGAATGCAGTCGGCGCGATGTCGAGCGGCAGGTCGAATGCGTGACGCGTGCCGTCCAGGTACGCGCGAATCTGCGAGACGAACGGTGCGAGCCGTGCCGACGCTTCGACCAGTTCGGCCCGCGCGAACGCGTCCTTCAGCTCGCCGACGAGCGCGGCCGGTTCGTCGCCGAATGCGATCCGGCAGATGCCCTGCTCGGTCGCGGCGACGAGCACCGTGCCAAGCGATGTCGACGCGGTCGCATAGTCGATCCTGAGACCCGCACCCTGGCGGCGGAACGCCGACGGCGCCATCCCGAGTTCGCGCGGCACCGACGCATAGAGCCGCGACGGCGAGTTGAAGCCCGCGTCGACGGCCGCCTGCGTGACCGGCTGCCCGCTTTGCAGCGCCTGCCGCAGCGCGGCGCCGCGCTGCGCGGCCTGGTACTGCCGCGGCGACACGCCGACCACGCGCTTGAAGAGCCGCTGAAGGTGAAACGGGCTCACGTGTACGGCATCGCTCAGTTGCTGCAGCGTGAGCCGTTCGGCATGCGCGTCGAGCACCGCGCACGCGCGGTTGACGATCTCGAGCTCGCGCGGCAGCCCTTCCGGCTGGCAGCGCTTGCAGGGCCGGAAGCCGGCCGCACGCGCGGCGGCCGGATCGGCGAAGAAGGACACATTTTCGCGACGCGGCTGCCGCGACGCGCAGGTCGGGCGGCAGAACACGCCGGTCGTGCTCACGGCATAGAAGAACGCGCCGTCCGCATGCGGATCGCGCTTGGTGACGGCGCCCCAGCGGGCATCATCGGTCGGATAGGCGGTTTTCATCTGAACCTCGCACTCTCTAGTGTAGATGGTGCCTACTCTAGACATCGGCACGTGCCGTCGCGCCCTGAATCTTGCTCTGTGATTCTTGCTCTGACTCGCCCCGGATAATCGGGGGCGCATCGACCGAAAATAAATCTGACAAAACGCGCGCGCCGGCCGTTACAGCGCCGATTTCGTCATCGTCCCGTCACCATTTTGCTGCACCGCAGATGCGACAAATCGCCGTCCTGACGTTTTTTTGCATTCGAAATATTGCGTCGCACCATCGCCGTGTGTATAGTTGGAACTGTCTCCTCCATGTCTCCTCCTGATATGGATTAAGCCCGTTCCGCTCTGCGTGAACGGGCTTTTTTTCGTCCGTCGATTGTGCCGCGTTCCGGCCGGCGGCGCAGGCGCGATGCGTCTACACTCGATCCTCGTGGACTGCGAAGGAGAGCCTGCCCATGAAACCGACCATCCGCGCGATCGATCACATCGTGCTGCGCGTGACCGACATGGCTGCCATGACGCGCTTTTACTGCGACGCCGTCGGCTGCCATGTGGAGAAGGAACAGCCCGATCTGGGCCTGGTACAGCTGCGTGCCGGCGACGCGCTGATCGACCTGCTGTCGGTCGGCGGCCCGATCGACCGTCCCGACAGCGGCCCGCCCGGCACGGGACGCAATCTCGATCACCTGTGCCTGCGCGTCGAGCCGTTCGATCCCGACGCCTTGACCGCCCATTTCGCCGCGCATGGCGCACGGCCGGGCGCGCCCGCGGAGCGCTACGGCGCAGGCGGCTACGGGCCGTCGATCTACCTGTTCGACCCGGAAGGCAACATGCTCGAATTCAAGGGGACACCGGCCGCGATCGGCTGAACGCGGCCGGCGCGCGGGCCGTCACGCGTCCGCGCGCGCCTTCAGCACCGTCCATTCGACCGCCACCGGATCGTGGTCGGCGCTCGAGATCCACGCGGCGCCGTCCTGCACGGTGCACTGCAGGCGCATCGTGCGCTCCGCGAGTTTCCCGAGCGCGGCCGCGACACCGTCGTTCAGCGACAGCACCTGCACGTTGCGCAGCCGCTCGACCTTGCTGCGCACGCCCTGCCACCAGATATCCGAAGTCTTGCCGCCGTATGCGATCACCGTGACCTGCCCGGCGCGGCCGGCTGCCTTCGAGATGCGCCGCTCGTCGGGTTGGCCGGCTTCGATCCAGACATCGATCGCGCCGGTCAGGTCCTTCTGCCACAGATCGGGCTCGTCGACGTCCGACAGCCCTTTGCAGAATTCGAGCCGCTCGTGCGCGAACAGCGCGAACGCGACGATGCGCACCATCATCCGGTCGTCGGTTTCCGACGGATGGCGTGCCACCGTCAGCGCGTGATCGGCGTAGTAATGCCGATCCATGTCGGCGATTTGCAGTTCGGCTTTGTAGATCGTGGATTTCAGCGCCATGCGGATGCGGCCCGGGCGGGCATTCGGTTCGGTCGGGCCGTGATGATACCGAATGCTGGCCGTCCGGCGCGTGTCATGCGCCACTTCATGGGCCAGCCACAGCGCAACGGCCCGGCATGTGCCGGGCCGTGTTCGATTCGCGCCGCCGGCTCATCGGGCCGGCGCGCTCGCGCGTCGTGTGACGGCGCGATGAAGGGACGGTTACTGCTTGACGAAGCGCGAATCGGTCCAGAGACCCTGCTGGTCGCTGTTGTCGGCGCTGACGAACTGCACGTCGCCCTGGTCGACCGACACCACGCGGAAGCGCTGGCCTTCCGGCACCGACAGGCAACGGTAGTCGTCGAAGTATTGCTGCTTCGCCTGCGACTTGCCGTCACGCTCGTGGCTCAGTACGGAGTCCAGATTGTCTTTCGACAGGCAGCCCCATGCGTTCTTCGTCAACTGGATTTCCTGCTTCGGCTTGACGGCCGAATCGCCGCCGGCTTGGGCAATCGACACCGCGCAAAATGCGCCGACGAGGGCAAAAAGGATACCGGTACGCTTCATCATGTTCTGTCTCCAGGCTTGCGGGCACCAGGCTTGGGTTAGCTATGCGTTTACAGGTGATCGTGAACCCGCGCTTTTCACTTTAGAAGACCGGCAAGCGATATCAAGCACATTTGTTGTGCGACCGCAATAGCGGCGGATTGTCGCACCCCGTGCGCAGCCCGTTTTTCGCACCATGCGCAGGCGGGACGACGTGCGCTGCATGGAGAACGGGCCCGCGCCGCCGGGCGGAAAGCGTTGCGCGACAAGACTTTCAGCAAAATTACAATGCGGCGATTGAACGGTTTGGATAATCCATTTCGCTATCCGGATCATTTTGATGCGCTGCACATAAAGTCATCCGAAACGATTCGACTTTACCGCAACGCGGAATCGCATTTACCTGATACAAGAAAAATGCCAGGTATAAGCGAATCCGTATTTATCCGTAGTTCTCCGCATGGTTTCGGCGCCCGCGGAAGCCCCGCCGCAAGCGCCTTTCGCCAGCGTGTTTACCCTGCCTTATTTGGAGTGGATTGCTGGTGCTCGAAATAATCGCGTTGAAAAATGCACATGCGATAAGCGTTGTGATACGCGCCGTTTCCGAAAAATTCTTCCTTCAATTCGGCCTCGTGCTGGAATCCGCATTTCTCGTACACGTGAATCGCCGCCGCATTGGACGTATCGACAATCAGGTACAGCTTGCGCATGTTCAGCACCTTGAACGCGTACTCGATCGCAAGGCGCGTCGCCTGCCCCGCATAGCCGCGCCCCTGGCATTGCGGCGCGATGATGATCTGGAACTCGCCGCGGCGATGGATGTAGTCGAGTTCGATCAGCTCGACGAGGCCGACCAGCTCGCCTTGCGCGTCGACCGTGACGAAGCGGCGCTCGCGCTGGTCGTGCACGTGGCGGTCGTACAGTTGTGACAGTTCCGAGAAGGTTTCGTACGGCTCCTCGAACCAGTAGCGCATGATTTTTGCGTCGTTGTTCAGCTCGTGGACGAAGCGCAGGTCCTGGCGCTCCAGCGGCCGTAGCGCGAGCGTGTTGGTATCGTTCTGGAGTTGCATGTTCATGTCCTTTTTGATGCCGGCGCACGTGCGGCAAGGCCGCATCCGGGCCTGTTTCGCACTGTAAGAAATTGAACGCGGGCGAAGTTCAGAGCCTAGAATGGGAGCAAGGGTTCCTGCCACCGCAAGGAGGCTATCGTGTTCGAGCAAGTCATACTCGGAATATTCCTCGTGCTGCCGCTCGTCATCGTAGCGGCGCTGTTTTCCGACGAACTTTGGCAGGAACATCGGCGCCAGCATCCGCGCGACGAAAACGCACCGCACATCGACTGGAAGCATCCGTGGCGCCGCGTGCGACGCGAGCATTGAGTCGATCGCCGCTCGTCCGCGGCGCGTGCCGGCCCGGCCGCCCTGGCAGGTGAACGCACAACGCGCCCCGTTACGCACCCGAATACCGCACCAGCCGCCCAACCCGCTCACTCCGCGAGACGCCGCCGTGAACGACCAGCCCGCCCAGCCTCCGCACGACATTCCCAACGAAACGATCGACCTGCAGATCGCCGACGTGCTGGCGGCCGTCCGCTACCCGGCCAACAAGGATGCGATCGTCGATGCCGCGCGCGACGCCGGCGCCAGCAACGACGTGCTGTCGATGCTCGACGGCCTGCCCGAACAGGACTACGCGGACGTCAACGCCGTCACGCAGTGGGTCGCCGGCAACTTCGGCCCGGGCCTCGGGGTTTGAGCGCGCACCCATAACGCGATAGGATCAGGCCGCACCGGTCGCGCAGCGGCCGGTTGCCTGTCGCCCGGCGCAAGACCGGGCGTTTCCGCCTACGTGCCCGGGGAACACCATGGAAGGCATCCTGATCCAGCACACGACACGCCGTCAGCTCTGGTTCGGCGCACTGACGGCGCTCGTCATCGTGCTCGCGCTCGGGATCGCCGCGCCGCACGCGAACGTTGCGCTGCCGGCCGTCGAGCCGTTCATGCCGATGTGTGCGCTCACCGTGTTCACCACCGCGAGCATCGCGGCGTTCTTTCTTGGCGCGCAGTTCACCGTGACGCGCCAGCCGGTGCTCGGCGCGCTCGGCGGCGCCTACGCGTTCACCGCACTCGCCGTCGCGCTGCAGCTGCTCACCTTTCCCGGCGTGTTCGCGCCGCACGGGCTGTTCGGTGCGCAACCGCAAAGCGCCGCGTGGATGTGGATCTTCTGGCATGCCGGCTTCCCGAGTTTCGTGATGGTTGCGCTGCTCGCGCGCGAGCGGCTGGCGCGCGCACCGATCGGCGCGCGGCAGACACGCTGGTGGACGCTCGCGCTGATCGGCGGGCCGGCTGTCGTTGCCGGGCTGCTGTGCCTGTTCGTGCTGAACGTGTCGCTGCCGCCCGCGTTTCATCCACCGGGCGACGCGGCCGTGCTGCCCGTCAACGCCGTCGCACTGGTCGTGTGGCTGCTCAACGCGCTGGCGCTCGTGGCCGTGCTGGCCACCGGCCGGCTGCGCACGACGCTCGACCTGTGGCTCGCGATCGCGGTGCTCGCGTGCCTGACCGACACGACGCTGAACCTGATGAGCACCGATCGCTTCACGGTCGGCTGGTATCTCGCACGCGTGTTCAGCATGTTCACGCCGGGCGTGCTCGTGTGCGTGCTCGCGTGGGAAGTGACGATGCTGTACCAGCGGCTGCTCGAGGCGCACGCGACGCTGATCCGTTCGTCCGCACGCGACGGCTTGACGGGCGCGTTCAACCGCATGCACTTCAACGATCATTTCCACACGCTGTTCCTGCAGGCGCGACGGCAAGGCGAGCCGCTGTCGCTGCTGATGGTCGATGTCGACCGCTTCAAGGCATACAACGACGCGTTCGGTCACGTGAAGGGCGACGCATGCCTGATCGCAGTGGCGAATGCGCTGGCCGGCGCGGTACGGCGGCCGGCGGACATCGTCGCGCGCTACGGCGGCGAGGAGTTCGCGATCGTGCTGCCGAACACGGGCGCGCGCGGCGCGCGGGTCGTCGCCGAGGAAGCGCGCGAAGCGGTGCTGCGGCTCGATCTCGCGATGCCGACCGCACCCGCCGGACGCGTGAGCGTGAGCGTCGGCTGCGCGACCGTGTCGCCCGACGATCTGTCGACACCCGATGCGTTGATCGAAGCCGCCGATGCCGCGCTGTATCGTGCGAAGGATACGGGGCGAAACAGGGTCGTCACCGCCTGAAAACGTCTGCTGTTTGGCTATTTGTTACGGTCATTGTGACCGGAATAATCCGCCGTTACGGATTGCGGAACAGGGAAACGATCGCTTACAGCCGGTGTTGCGGGCGCTCGCTATGCTGGGTTTCATATTGAACCCAAGCAGGTGAACGCGATGAAGAAGACCCTTTTGCTGATTGCCGGCGTCGCCGTGCTGTTGAGCGGCTGTATCGTGGTGCCTGATGGTGGCGGGTACTACGGTGGTGGCGGGTATTACCATCACCGTCATTGGGATTGATGCCGTGAATTGCGGGACGCTTTGGCAGATGGATGGCTGAAGCGTCGTCGCGAGCGGGTGATGCTCGTCGGCATCGGCGATTGGATCGCCCGACGCAGAATCGACGACCCGATCCACGAAACGATCAGGCCGAGCGAGTCAGCTCCGCATGCATCAGAAATACCTGCAGCGCAGCGCGCGTTTCATAATGGAGGCGTTCGAGCCGCGCATCCTTTTTTGCATCCTTGATCAGGTTGCCTCGCCCGTCCCGCTTGTAAGGTTCGCCCAGCAGTTCGGCCATGTCGAACTGATAGTAGGTGCGATCGCCATAAGGCCGCTTGCCGTCGATATAGGGCATCGGCCAGATATCCCCTTCAGCCAGCACATCGTCGATCGAGTTCGCATCGGCGGTCGTCCAGTTGGCGCCTCTCAGCACGGCGAGATGCGTGGCGCGAAATTCGAAGCGACCTGACGCATCGACGCCGCTTTCCTTGAACGCGAACAGCTTGCGAAGCGCCGGCGGGATTGTGTATCGCCCGGGTGCCAGCGTGCCGGCAGTCGTTACAAACACTGGTACGAGATGTCCAAGCTCGGCCAGCGTGCGGATGGCAAGTGCCTCGTCGTTGGATTGGATTGCCGCTTTGACCAGAGCGACCATAGGTCCGTCACCGATCAGCGGGCGCATCGGGTCGATCCCCCCCGCACCGGATTCAACCGGAAGCCACATCACTCGCAGCTTCTTGATCAGCGCGGCGTGACGCGAGGTCAGATCGGGAAGTGATGCTCCATCGGCAAAGACGGCGCGGATAATCGCGTTGCGATCGGCCGGCCCAGGCGGCACGGAAGAACTCGATGTGACACGTGCGGCAAGCATCGGCAGCGCAGCGAGCGAGCTCAGAAATTGGCGGCGGTGCAGTGGCATGGTTGAACGGTGTACGGTGAGGTCAAATCAGGTTGGCCGGCGCCGATGACCGTCTACGCCCTTTGCCAACTGGCAACTTTGACACGGCACCAACTCACAGCGAATTCAACTCGCGAAATTTAGCATTAGGTCCGACGGCATGCCATCCGGCAACACTGCCAGGCGGCTATCTCGCATGCAGATTTTCGCTGAAAACCACGTATGTAAATCTTCACATCCGGAAATTTCCAGCTTTAGCCGCGACATGACTCATTTAAGACAACGCCCCATCAAGACGATTGCCATCAAATTATTTTTCGCAACGATCAGGTCAACCGTACAAACATTTCCCTTCTAGCCACTCGGCCATTCAGTTCGCAAGAGTTAACAGTAATTCTCTTGCCAGCGGATTATCTGCATGATAAATAATCACTCGCACCAACACTCAGTGACTCGACATGCGACGCAGCTACCTAAAAATCGGCGATAAATCGTCAGTCGGGGGTATTGTCATTGATGGAATTCCCGGCATGACACATGGCGGCACCGAACTCACGTTCCTTGGTGCGAAAGTCCAATGCCCCGCTTGTCAGTCACTGGGCATAATCACCGCTCGCGGACCTCGATGGCCTGGTTCCATGATGGGAAAAGAGCGCGCACTGGAAAACGATTTGTGCGTGTGCAAGTGCTCGCCGCCGCCAGTCATGATTGCATCTCAATCCGAAATCTTCGAGGAATTCGAGGGTGGCGCATTGGCTAGTATGGGTTTTGCAGAAAATGGCGAATCGATTCAGCACGCACTCAATGAATACGACCAGCACTTTCGCATCATCAATAGCGATGGCGAGCCCGTCGAGGGCCTGCCCTATCTTCTCAAGAGTGCTGATGGAACGATCGTGAAGGGCGTTACGTCGACCGCCGGGATCACTGAACTGGTCTCTGCCAACGATGCACATGAGGTTCAATTTCTGCTTCACATCGCGAGGGACGAATAATGCAGCTAGCCATCGGCCCGATGACGCCAAAGAATGAACGAAAGCCCATCACGGCGCAATACAAGATCTACTGGATTCATCAAAACCACTGGAATGCACAGTGGATTGCAAAATATCACACCGCAGCATCGTCGCTGGCCAAAGAAATACAGGCCCGCCGGGTCAACATGTCCAAACTGGACAGTGAGCCCATCGATGGCTCACCTACGGGCGGCAACGAGACGAATCGATTCACGTGCGAGGACTTCGCATTTGAGGTACTGATCGAGTTCGCCTCTCGCAACAAACTGCCACTGAAAATTGTGACCGAATCTGCAATCTTCAAGAACATCGATCAAGACTACAAATCCGGAAGCAAAACAGCCCCACCGACACCGGCCGGGTTTGCCCTCGATGTTGCCTATGCCAGTGGTGCTCCCGACGTACCAAAGAATTCCGTACCAGTAGCGGACAGCGATCTGCTGCCGGGTGACCTTTTCGTTGAATTCAACAGCGGTCATATTCAGGTCGTGACTGGCGTTGCCCCCGGCAAGATCGATATCATGCAAGGCAACTTCCCGGGCCCCGGAGAAACACCGAAGCGAAAATGGGCCAGCTATCTGGAGCTGGGTCCGTGGCTGCGCTCAACTAACGATGGCAACCGGGAAAGTTCGAACTATCTGGGCGCCCCCGTTCAGGACGCCAGCTATGAGCAGCGCGGCGGCAAGTGGATGTATCAGCGCCACTACGGCAGCTATCAAAACTGGGACAGTGACGTTTGGGGAACGATGAACAAGCACGTACGCTGGAACTTCGCTGAATTCAATAATCTATGAGACTGAAATGGGTTGTGGTGATATTACTGGCGCTGACCCTCTGCTACCTTGGTGCGGGTGCCCCTGCCGCCCACTTGCTGCTCAAACCGGCGGTTATCTCTGATGGTCTGACGCTGAAGGCAATCACCTACCACTGGACAAATCGCTTCGATCGGGCGATCCCGGAAGCCGAACTGCTTGCAAGCCGCTTTTACGTGCTGTTGCTCGCCACTGTTAGTGCGCTGGCCGCCCTATCCGTGCTTGGAGCTCACCGCAACGCCAAGCACTTCACCGCTGCGCTTGGTTGCGCTCTCGCCTTGCTCGTTATCCTGGTCTGCGCACAGACGCAGGCCCTCTACACACTGGGATGAAGCATGAAAGCACGAGCCCAAGTTGCGTTGTCAGCCGCCGCGTCGATCATCTCGATAGCCGGACTCGCCTTTGTCGTCGGGACGCTCATTCATCTGCGAAACCTGGATCAGTTGCACCGTCTCCTGAGTTACGACTATATGAGCTTTGCAGACAGCCACGCTGACGGCAGTCTCGGCAGCATCGCCAACGACTTTTTCACCGGCATCGCCCTCGTTCTCATCGGTAGCGTCCTGTTTACGAAAGTCGAAAAAGCGCATCGAGTCGCCAGAATTGTTGCCGCGTGTCTCTTCGTCTTCGTGGCGTTCTCGCTTGCCTATGCCTGCGCAAACCTTCGCATTGGTATCAAGCCGTATTGAGGAGTACGCGGGCATTCGGTCGACCGACCATCCGCTCCGAGATCTTTTGCCGCATCGCAATCCTGCCTGGCGTCAGCGATGCAAACGCCTTCGGTGTAGCTCACTGCGTGTCTCCGTACGTTCGGATGACCTGATCACTTCCCGATACAAAACCTGCTGAAAATCACCCCCAGCAGATCATCCGAAGTGAATTCCCCGGTAATCGCATTGAGCTGTTCCTGCGCGAGCCGCAGTTCCTCGGCAAACAGATCGAGTGACTGCGCGCGCTGCTCCGCGTGATCCGCCGCCTGGGCCAAATGCTCCTGCGCGGCCCGCAATGCGATCAGATGCCGCTCGCGCGCAAGATACACACCCTCGGCCCCCGCCTGCCACCCTGCGATCCGCAGCAGCTCCGCGCGCAGCATGTCGATCCCGTCGCCGCGCTTTGCCGACAGATGCACCTCGGTCAAATCACCTTCTGCCGCCGGATGCTCGACGCACGCCGCCACACCGGTCAGATCCGTCTTGTTCAGCACGCGCACCACCGGCACGCCGCCCGGAAACCGTGCCGCGATCGTCTCGTCATCCGCCGTCATCCCGTTGCGCGAATCCAGCAGATGCAGCACGACATCCGCCCGCTCGATCTCGCTCCACGTGCGCGCGATGCCGATCCGCTCGACCTCGTCCTCCGTCTCGCGCAACCCGGCCGTATCGATAATGTGCAGCGGAATCCCTTCGACCTGGATCGTCTGCGCGACCTTGTCTCGCGTCGTCCCGGCAATCGGCGTGACGATCGCCAGCTCCGCGCCGGCCAGCGCATTCAGCAACGACGACTTGCCGACGTTCGGCTGCCCCGCGAGCACAACCGACAGCCCTTCACGCAGCAACGCCCCCTGCCGCGCGTCGCCCAGCACGTGCGTGAGCTGGGCACGAATCTTCGCGAGCTTGCCGCGCGCGTCGGCCGCTTCCAGGAAATCGATCTCTTCTTCCGGAAAATCGAGCGTCGCCTCGACCAGCATCCGCAGCGTGATCACGTCGTCGACGAGCGCATGGATCTGCCGCGAGAACGCGCCGTCGAGCGATCGCCCGGCCGACCGCGCCGCCGCTTCGGTGCTCGCCTCGATCAGGTCGGCCACGGCCTCGGCCTGCGCGAGATCGAGCTTGTCGTTCAGGAACGCGCGCCGCGTGAATTCGCCAGGCTCCGCGAGCCGCAGCCCGAAACCGCGCCCCGCATCGAGGCAACGCTGCAGCAGCAGTTGCATCACGATCGGCCCGCCGTGCCCCTGCAGCTCGAGCACGTGCTCACCGGTGTACGAATGCGGCGCCGGGAAATACAGCGCGATCCCGCGGTCGAGCGGCGCGCCGTGCTCGTCGAGGAACGGCACGTAGCTCGCGTGGCGCGGGGCGAGCTTCTGCCCGCACAACGCGTCGATCAGCGGCAACGCGGCCGCCTCGCCGCCGCGCCCGAACGACACGCGGACAACCCCGATGCCACCCCGGCCGGCAGCAGTGGCAATGGCGACGATCGGATCGGAATCGGTAGCGAGCATGGGAATCGGATGAATCGGGTGATCAAGTGAATGTGGTGCGCCCGCGCAACAGTTCGGGCATCGGAACGCCGGCATTGTAGCGTGCCGGCACACGCGCCACCGGCCGCCGCGCAGGATTCGGACACGCTCGAATTTATCCCGCCGGGGATAAGCCAAGTATCAACCCGGCGCCATATCACAGCCACCGTTTCGGACGAGTATGCCTGCTGGAGCGGCCCAACGCTGTGGCCCTCAATTTCACTGCACACCCCGATCAAGACCGGGATTCGTCTGAATAGGATACGTTTATCCCGAATGGTTGTCTGAAACGCGGCGGTGAAATTGCACAATCTCCCCCATGCCGACATCCGAAGAAAAAGCCGCGTTCTCGGAACGCCTCAAATTCGCCCTGCGGCGCAGCCCGGAGAAGGTCACCGGTGCGACTGAGCTGGCGAACCGATTCAATCTGCGCCACCGCGGAGCGCAGCCCGTTTCGCCGCAAACCGCGCACAAATGGCTGACGGGCCGCACGATCCCGACGTCGGACAAACTCGCCACGCTCGCCGAATGGCTGCGCGTCGACGTCCACTGGCTGCATTACGGCCCGTCGCCGAGCGTGATCGAACACCCGACGCCGCAACCGCTCCCGCGCGATGAACGCTATCCGCCGACGCCCGAGACGATCGAACTCGCGTCGAAGATCGAGGCGTTGTCGCCGCATCATCGCTACCTCGTGCAGGAACTGGTCGAGCAGTTCTACGGCGACTCGGGCGAATCGAAGAAGGCCTGAATCCGCCCGGCCCCGTAAAAAAACAAAAAGCCGCATGGGCGAACCATGCGGCTTTTTTTCGTGCATCGCGGGGCGAACATGCCGCCCCACGTATGCAACGGGCGTCAGGCCGGTTTCTTCTTGGCCCCGCCGAGCTTGCGCGTGATGTAGTACTGCTGTGCGATCGACAGCACGTTGTTCACGACGTAGTACAGCACCAGGCCGGCCGGGAAGAAGAAGAACATCACCGAGAACGCGATCGGCATGAACTTCATCATCTTCGCCTGGACGGGGTCCGGCGGGGTCGGGTTCAGGCTCGTCTGCACGTACATCGAGACGGCCATCAGCACCGGCAGGATGAAGAACGGATCGCGCTGCGACAGGTCGTGAATCCACAGGACCCACGGCGCGCCACGCATTTCGACCGACGCGAGCAGCACCCAGTACAGCGAGATGAACACCGGGATCTGGATCACGACCGGCAGGCAGCCGCCGAACGGATTGACCTTCTCGGTCTTGTACAGCTCCATCAGCGCCGAGTTCATCTTCTGCGGATCGCTCTTGAAGCGTTCGCGCAGCGCCTGCATGCGCGGCGTGATTTCCTTCATACGCGCCATCGACTTGTAGCTCGCAGCCGACAGCGGGAAGAACACGGCCTTGATCAGCAGCGTGAGCAGCACGATCGACCAGCCCCAGTTGCCGATGTAGCTGTGGATCTTCTCGAGCAGCCAGAACAGCGGCTTCGCGATGATCGTCACCCAGCCGTAGTCCTTCACGAGTTCCAGGCCCGGCGCGATGCCTTCGAGCATGCGCTCTTCTTCCGGACCGGCGAACAGGCGTGCCTGCACGTCAGCCGACTGGCCCGGTGCGATCGCGGCGACCGGCTGCTTCACGCCGACGCGGTACAGCGTCGGATCGATCTTCTCAGCGTAGATGTCGCGCTTCACGCCCTGCTGCGGAATCCAGGCCGACGCGAAGTAGTGCTGCACCATCGCGACCCAGCCGTTGTCGGCGGAGGTCACGTAGTCGGCCTTGTTCTTGTCGAGGTCGCTGAAGTTGATCTTCTGGAAGTGCTTCGCGTCCGTGTAGACCGCCGGCCCGAGGAACGTGTGCGAGAACATCGGTGTTTCGACGGCCGTGTTGTCGCGGACGAGTTCCATGTAGACCGTCGGCGTGACAGGCGCCGTGCCGACGTTGTCGATCTTGGTGTCGACGCCGATCACGTAGCTGCCGCGCGTGAACGTGTAGGTCTTCACGACCTTCACGCCGCCCTTCACCGGCGATTCGAACGACAGCTTCAGCGCGTTCTGGTCACCCGTCAGCGACGTCGTGCCCGGATTCAGCTGCGTGTAGACGTCGTTGTGGTTCGGGAAATCGCCGCCGAGCAGGCCCGAGCGTGCGAGATACGTGTGGCCGGCCGTGTGGTCGAACAGCGTGATGTACAGGTCGGGCTGCTTGCCGTCGCCCTGCTTCTTCAGCGTCAGCTTCGCGAGCGTGCCGCCGCGCGTGTCGATTTCGCCGTCATACACGTCGGTCGAGAACTTCACGAGCTGCGCCTGGGCGGCCGGTGCCGTCGTCGACGGTGCGGCGCCGGCTGCGGCGGCAGGCACTTCACCTGCGGTCGTCGTCGTCGCGCCCGTGCCCGATGCACCGCCGGCAGCGGCCGCGGGGGCCGTCTGCGTGGCACTCGGGAAGAACATCGACGGGCGTCCATGGGACCGCTGCCAGTTGTCGTACAGCATGACAGCTGACATGAAGAAGATCACCCATAGGACGGTGCGTTTGATATCCATGCGTTGTCTCAGAGTCGATGGGACCGCGCGTCGGCTTCGCCGCGAGCGCGAGTGTCGGAGTTGGGCGGCGGGACGAGGTCGATGCCGCCCGCGGAAAACGGATGGCATCGGCACACGCGCCTGACGGCGAGATACGTGCCGCGCGCGGCGCCATGATACTGGATTGCCTCGCGCGCGTAATCCGAACAGGAAGGATAAAAACGGCAACGGTTGCCGAGCATAGGGCTCACGGCAACCTTGTAGAAGCGCAGCAAGGCGATCAATACCGTTTCCATACCTTGGGCGACGCCGTTCGGCGCCGCGTCAAAACCGGCCGGGCAGGCGCGAACGCCGCACCGCGGACGGATGCGTCACTCGGACGCGGGCTTCGACGCGCGGCGGGCGATCTCCCGGACTGCCCTGTCGAGCAGTTCGCGAATCTCGGCCGCACACATCGCCGCGAGCGGGGCGGAAGCCGCGCTCGGCAGCGCTTTCTTGTCGAAGCGCGTGTGCTGCCGCAGCAGCAGGTCGTAACCGGCGAACTCGGCCCGGCGCAGGCGAAACGCATCGCGCGCCAGCCGCTTCACGAGGTTACGAGTAACCGCACGCGGCGCATACTTCTTGCCGACGACGAGCCCCAGACGCGCGGACTCACCCGTCGGCCTGCCGTAAATCACGAAGTGCGCGGAGCGCCGCCACGGGCGCAAACGAAAAACGGATGAAAATTCATCCGTTTTCAGAAGTCGCGCAGCTTTCGGGAAGGCGGCTTTCGTCTGCGACGGATTCGCACCCGGCTCGACGGCACCTTCCGCAGGACTGCGGACGGCGGACACAGCGCGCAACCTGCCTTAGATGGCCAGGCGCTTGCGGCCCTTCGCGCGACGAGCGTTGATGACCTTGCGGCCACCTGCCGTCTTCATACGGACGCGGAAGCCATGGGTGCGCTTGCGGCGCGTCACGGACGGTTGGTAAGTACGTTTCATGATGTTCTCACTTGTTCGAGAATGTCGAAATTCAGGGGACCGCGTGCCCTAACCGGAGGCATTCGGGCGAACGCAATCGCCGGGAATACAGGATTGGTTTTCGCGGAACCCGCTATTTAAACCGTTTTTCTGTTGACGGTCAATACTTTAGGAGTCGATCGCCTGTGCCCGCCCCGGCCGATCCGGCCCCGCGCCCCACACAACCGGCCTGTGGATAACTCGCTCTGTGGCCGCGTTTGGCGGTAGAATCTCGCCTTATCTCCAAGAATCCCGCACGCCGCTTCGGCTCGCGCCTGCCCCTCCAACACTGTGACGCAGGCGTCCGAGGCACGCTCGCACGACCGCTTCGGGCCTTGTTGCGCTACCGCGACAAGGGCGCCGGCGAGCCGCGCTGTGCACGCAAAAAACGACAGTTACTTGATGAACGATTTCTGGCAACACTGTTCCGCACTGCTGGAGCGCGAGCTGACGCCCCAGCAGTACGTGACGTGGATCAAACCCTTGGCCCCGGTGGCCTTCGATGCGTCGGCGAACACGCTGTCCATCGCCGCGCCGAACCGCTTCAAGCTGGACTGGGTCAAGAGCCAGTTTTCGGGACGGATCACCGATCTGGCCCGCGAATTCTGGAACACGCCGATCGAAGTCCAGTTCGTCCTCGATCCCAAGGCAGGCATGCGCAGCGCACCCGCCGGTGCAGCACCGGCCGCCCCGCGCGCGCCGCTGGCCCCGACCGGCCCCGCCGCGAGATCGGAAGAGCGTCGTGGAGGGAAAGAGGGTAAGATAATGTGAAGATCTCGGCGGACGCCGTGCGAGGAA
>NZ_JAAGPE010000382.1:0-7680 GCF_017104605.1 Burkholderia sp. Ac-20384
TGGCCGGCCGCTCGGCGCCGACGAGTTCTGTCGCGGCTTCCCGACCGGCGGCGGGCGCAAGCGCGCGGGCGGCATCAACCATCTGCCGGAAACCGAGTTCGACGCGTTCGCCGAGCGATTCGAGGCCGCGTTCCGGCTCGATTGATCGACGCGATGGTCCAGGATGCGCGTGCCGTGCAGCTATCGCACGGCGCGCGCGTCGCGCATGGATCAACCGGTCGCGCCCGCGAGCACGGCCGGCACGTTGTGGCCGTAGCAGCGCTCTTCGACGCGCTCGGCGATGCGCCAGCCTTGTGCGGTGCGCGTGAACAGGTCGACGTACCACAGCCCGAGAAACATCACCTGCGTGCTGCCGTCCGGCAGCGCGACTTCCATCGGATTGAAGCAGATCGTGCGGCCGCGCCCGGTATCGCCTTCGAGCCGGATCGACAGGTTGCCGACCATGTGCTGGTACTGCGGAAACTGCGGCAGCACGGTGCGCAGCCACGCCTTCACCTCCGGATAGCGGCCGGCGATGCCGCCCATCGCGCGATAGTCGATTGCGGCATCCGGTGTGAACACCGCGTCGAGCGCGTCGAAGTCGCGCGTGTCGATCGCAGTCGAATACGCGACGATCAGCTCGCGGATGTCGTGATGGTCCGACAGTGTTTGCAGATCGGGCATCGACGGCTCCCGGTCACGCGTTGTTGCGCCGGCGCGCCGCGTGGAGCGCTTCGGCGCGCTGCTTCACGTCGCGCGCGCACTGGTCGAAGCCCTGTTTCACCCACCCGCCGTGGTTCTGCATGATCGTGTCCGCGTTGAGGCCGAGGAACTGGTCGGTCGTGAAGTAGCGGCAGCGCTCCGCGCCGATCGCATCGATGTACTGGTCGCGGCGCGCGGCGTCCTTGTTGTCGTCGGTCGGGCGCTGCTCCCACGACAGCAGGCGTTCAGGTTCGTACGCGACGAGGATCTCGTTGACGGGAATCACGGTCTCCGTGCCCGGGATGCGTACCTGCATGTGCACGAAATCACCGAGTTTGCCGGTCGTTTCAAAGCCGACGCAGAACGTGTTCCATTCGCCGTAGCGCGGGAAGTCGGTCAGCACTTCCCAGACGACGGAGGCCGGTGCGTCGATGTCGACGGTGATCGAGGTGACGAGATTCGAGGGTTTGGTCATGGCGGCATATCGGGTGAAGCCGCGCGTGCCCGGGTGGCGGGAAGCGTCGCGGCGGTCGGAAGGAGCCGCGCCGGTATCGGTCGGCGCGCGTGACGGGTGCGGATCGGGACCTGCGGGGCGTTCGCCGCCCGCACGTGCCGCGCAGTGCGGCGCACCCGACATCGAGCGTAGGCCCGCGCACGCGGCGAAGAATCGTCGGAATGGACTAAGGCGTTTCACCGGGGCAGCAGGGCGGTGCGATTGCCGTGACGGCCAGCGGCATGGGCGCGGCGGCGCGCCGTGTGCGTCGCACGTCGACACCACGCAGCGCAGCCGCGACAATACGTGTCTCTTTCCGCTTTCGTCATCGAGGTGCCTGTGCCTGCCAAGTCGTCCGTTGCTCCCGCGATCGTCTGGTTTCGCGACGATCTGCGCGTGACCGACCAGCCCGCGCTGACGCGCGCGGTGGAATCGGGCCGGCCGCTCGTGTGCGTATTCGTCGACGACACGGGCGACGGCGCGGGGCGAGCGCTTGGCGGCGCGGCGCGCTGGTGGCTGCACGGGTCGCTGGCGGGGCTCGATGCGGCGCTCGCGCGCCATGGCGGGCGCCTGCTGCTGTTGCGTGGCGACGCGCAGCACGAGATCGAACGCGTCGTGCACGATACCGGGGCGGAAGCTGTGTACTGGAACCGCCGCTATGCGCAACCGCAGCGCGACGCCGATGCGGCGCTGAAGGCATCGCTCAAGGCGCGCGGCGTCACGGTCGAGAGCAGCAACGGCAGCCTGCTGAACGAGCCGTGGGAAGTACTGACGGGCAGCGGCGGGCCGTACCAGGTGTTCACGGCCTACTGGCGAGCGGCGCGTCGCGACCGCACGGTCGCCGTGCCGCTGCCGGAACCCGAGCGGATCGCGTTTCATCCGTGGCCGAAAGCCGTGCGTGACCGCGCGCTGGCGCTCGACGCGCTTGCTTTGCGTCCGCCGGTGCCGGATTGGGCCGGCGGCCTGCGCGACGCGTGGCCCGCGCCCGACGAAGCCGGGGCGCACGCCCGGCTCGACGCATTCCTGACGACGTCGCTCGCCGGCTATGCGGATGCGCGCGATCTTCCCGACCGTCCCGCGACGAGCCGGCTGTCGCCGTTCCTGCGCTTTGGCAACCTGTCGCCGCGACAGGTGTGGCATGCGGTGCAGGGCGCCGCGAGCGCAGGCGGTGCGGCGGTGGCCGCGGACGCCGACAAATTCCTGAGCGAGATCGGCTGGCGCGAGTTCAGCTACACGCTGCTGTATCACTTCCCGGCGCTCGCCAGCGACAACTTCCGCGCGCAGTTCGATGCGATGCCGTGGCGCGACGATCCCGACGCGCTGCGTGCATGGCAGTGCGGGCGCACTGGCTATCCGCTCGTCGATGCGGGCCTGCGCGAACTGTGGACGACCGGCTGGATGCACAACCGCGTGCGGATGGTCGTCGCGTCGTTCCTGATCAAGCATTTGCTGATCGACTGGCGCGCGGGCGAAGCGTGGTTCTGGGACACGCTGGTCGACGCCGATCCCGCGAACAACGCGGCGAGCTGGCAGTGGGTGGCCGGTTGCGGTGCCGACGCCGCGCCGTATTTCCGCATCTTCAATCCGGTCGCACAGGGGCAGAAGTTCGATCCGGACGGTGCGTACGTGCGGCGCTGGGTGCCCGAGCTTGCCGGCCTCGACAACGCATCGATCCATGCGCCGTGGGAAGCGTCGCCGCTGGAGCTCGACGCGGCGGGCGTGCGGCTCGGCGTCGACTATCCGGAACCGCTCGTCGAGCATGCGGCCGCGCGTGCCCGTGCGCTCGATGCACTGGCGGCATTGCCGAAGCGCCGCTGACCGCACGCTCCGGGTAACCGCATCAATTGCAGAACGCGACGTGTTCGAGCAGCGCGTACGCGACGCCCGAACTGAAATAGGCCGCGCCGCACCACGCGACGAACGCGAGCGTGCCGGCGGCCAGCGCCGCGCGGATCATGCCCATGCCGCGTTGCCCGATGCGGGACGCGCGAGACGCGCGTCGTTGATCGGCAGGTGCAGCAACGCCGCGAGTACGCCGAGCGCGATCGAGCCGATCCACAGCGGCATGTACGAATGCGTCGCGTCGTACACCACCGCGCCGAGCCAGACGCCGAAGAAGCTGCCGAGCTGGTGCCCGAAGAACACGAAGCCGAACAGCGTCGCGATGTAGCGCACGCCGAACACCTGCGAGATCACGCCGTTCGTCAGCGGCACGGTGCCGAGCCACGTGAACCCCATCACGGCCGCGAACACGTAGACGCTCGCGGGCGACAGCGGCGCGGCGACGAACACGGCCATCGTGAGCGCCCGCACGAGGTACAGCACCGACAGCACGTACTTGCGCCGCAGCAGCCCGCCGAGATGGCCGCACGCATAGGTGCCGGCCACGTTGGTCAGCGCGATCAGCGCGAGCGCGACGCTCGCGTGGCGCGCCGGCAGCCCGTGGTCGAGCAGGTACGCGGGAAGATGCGTCGCGATGAACGCGAGCTGGAAGCCGCACGCGAAGAAGCCCGCGTTGAGCAGCCAGAAGCCGCGATGCGCGAACGCCTCGCGCACGGCTTCGCTGATCGACTGGTCGGGGCCGGCGGCGGCGGCTGCCTGCGCGGGCCGGTCGCGCAGCAGCACGGCGAGCGGCGCGAGCAGCGCCGCGACGAGCGCCAGTGCGATGAACGCATGCCGCCAGCCGATGCCGCCGATCAGCTCTTGTGCGACGGGCACCATGCAGAACTGGCCGAGCCCGCCGATCGCACCTGCGACGCCGAGCGCCCAGCCGCGCCGGTCGGGCGGAAACAGGCGGCTCAGCGCGCCATAGATCGACGCGAACGCCGAGCCCGACAGCGCGATGCCGATCACGAGCCCGGCACCGACCGTGAACAGGCCGGTCGTCGCCGCGCGCGCCATCGTGACGAGCCCGGCCGCGTAAAGCAGCATCCCGGCGACGATCACGCGCAGCGAGCCGAAGCGATCGGCGACCATCCCCGTGAACGGCTGCGCGACGCCCCAGATCAGGTTCTGCAGCGCCAGGGCGAGGCCGAACGTCTCGCGCGACCAGCCGTGGTCGAGCGACACCGGCGCGAGGAACAGGCCCTGCACGTGGCGGATGCCGAGCGCGGCGCCCATGATCAGGCCGCCGGCCAGTACGGGCAGCCAGCGGCGGCGGACTTCCTGCTCGATCGGGGTCATGCGTGTCTCCGGATGAAGGCGCGCGGCAAGACGGCCGCGCTCGATCCGATTAGACGATCGGGCTCGCCGTCGCTCAAGCGATCATTCGGTCAGGTTGGCATGCGTGCAGGGAATGCGACGCGGGGCGTGCGGAGTGGGGCGGGAGCGCCCGGCAACGGTCAGCTTCGTTGTAACCGTTGCGCCGGCTTATGCCGAAGTCGGGCTGTGCGCACGCATCGCGGCATCGCATTCGGCCGCTTCGGCGAGCATCCAGTCGCGGACGTCGGCAACTTCGCGGCGCGGGGCCGGATCGTGCTGGAACAGCCAGTAGCCGTACGCATCCGACAGCGCCTGCGTGTGCGGCCCGAGCACCGCGAGCCGCCCGTCCGCGAGCATCGGCGCGACGAGCGCGAGGCGGCCGAGCGCGACGCCCTGGCCCGCGATCGCCGCCTGGATCACCTGGTCGTACTGGTTGAAGCGCAGCACGCCTTTCGGGCGCGCGTCGCCGAGCCCGGCCGCGTGCAGGTGTGCGCGCCACTGCAACTGCGGCTGCGGCGGCCCGTCGAATTCGAGCAGCACGTGGTCGGCGATCGCGGCCGCGTTCGTGACGGGCCGCGCCGCGAGCGCCGGATGTGCGACCGGCACGACGATTTCGTCGAACAGCCGCAGCGCGCCGGCCGGCGCGCGGTCGCGCGGACAATAGCGGATCCCGAGGTCGATGCCTTCGGCGCGCAAATCGAGTACCTTGTCGTTCGCGGCGACGCGCAAGTCGATCTCCGGCAGGCGCGCCTGCAGCCGCCCGAGCCGCGGCAGCAGCCACAGCGCGGTGACGCCGATGCTCGCGGTGATCGTGACGGGCTGGCGCTCGCGCGCGGCGGCGAGCGACGCGACGGTGTCCTGCAGCCCGTGCAGTGCCGCATCCGCGACACGAAACAGCCGCTCGCCTTCGGGCGTGAACGCGATCTTCCGGTAGCCGCGCTGCAGCAGCGCGACACCGAGATGCGCTTCGAGCGCGTGCACCTGGCGGCTGACCGCCGATTGCGTGACGCACAGGTCCTGCGCGGCGAGCGTGATGCTCATGCGGCGGCCGACGGCGACGAAACCGCGGACGAGGTCGAGCGACGGGAGACGGACGAGTGGCGTTGACATGCGCGTGACTCATGCGAACGGAGCAGCAAGATTGGTTGAGAACGCGGGGCGCGTCAAGTTCAATGGAGGCTGGTGTGGGTGGCGGAGGATGGGGCGGGAGCGGGCGCTCGTCTGTTGACGCGTTGGCCGGCCGCGAAGCGTGAGCACGAGCAGGCACCGAGGCGATAACCCGGACGGATCACGAAGGAGGGGGGCGAGTAAGCGCTGAAGCGCTAACTCCATCCATCCACGCCATGGGGCCGGAGTAAGCGCTAAAGCGCTAACTCCGGCCGACAGGAGACAAGATGACAATTTCGAACGAAGGCAACGGAATGAAGCAGGGCACCCGCGCGGCAGACGCATTGCCCCCCGAACCCGTGACGCTGCGCGCGGCCGACGGCTATGCATTGCGCGGCCACGTATGGCGCCATCGCGGCGGCAGTGTCGCTCGCCCTGTGACGGTCATCAATTGCGCGACGTCGGTGCGTTGCGACTACTACTTTCGTTTCGCGGCCTGGCTGTTCGCCCAGGGGCGCGACGTGCTCGTCTACGACTATCGCGGCATCGGCGGGTCGCGTCCGGCGCAGCTCGCGAAGCTGCGCGCGAACTGGCTCGACTGGGGGAGGCTCGATTGCGAAGCCGCGCTGCAATACGCACGCGACGCGTTTCCGGGCCAGCCGATCGACGTCGTCGCGCACAGCGTCGGCGGGGTTGCGCTCGGGCTCGCCGCATCGAACGTCCACGTGCGGCATGCGGTGACGGTCGGCGCGCAGTATGCGTACTGGCGCGATTACATGCCGGCCGAACGGCGGCGCATGTGGTGGAAGTGGCACGTCGCGATGCCGGTGCTCGCGGCCGTGTTCGGCTACGTGCCCGCGAAGCGGCTCGGCTGGATGGAGGACACGCCGCGCGGCGTCGCGTTGTCGTGGGTGCGCTCGCAGGCGCGCTTCGAGGAGAGCTATACGAGCGGCCTGCTCGCCGAACCCGCCGCGAGCCGCGCCGCGTTGCCCGCCCGCTTCGCAGCGCTATCGGCGCCGATGCTCGCGATCGGTCTCGACGACGACGGGTTCGGCACGGTCGAGGCGATCGAGCGGCTGGTCGGCTACTACACGGGCAGCGACGTCACGCACCTGCGGATCGCGCCGGCCGACATCGGCGTCGACGCGATCGGCCATTTCGCGTTTTTCCACAGCCGCTTCACCGAAACACTGTGGCCGCTGGCGCTCTACTGGCTGCAACACGGCGTGCTGCCGGCCGATGCGCCGGGCAAAGTGCATGCGATCCACCCGGCATCGCGCGGACGTGGGCCCGGCAGCGGTGTGCCGGGCGTTGCTGCGAACGGGTGACCGGGCGGCCGCGTCACGTGGGTGCCCGCCGCGAGGACAACAAGCGTCAGCGCGGCGACTAGTGCCAGCGGTATTGCCACCGACGGGCCGCAACGGCTCGCCGTACCGCCTGATCGATTAACATCGGACGTTTCATTCCACAGGCCGCCGCACGTCGATGCTCGTCCCGCCCGATTCCGCCTCCCCGTCCGACATCCCCCGCGCGTGGCGCATGCAGCGGCTCGACGCGCCGCCCGCCGCGTCCCGCGCCGGCGTGCAGATCGCGCGTATCGATTTCGACTGGCGCGTACCGCTTGCGTCGCCCGCGTATGCGGCACTCAGCGATGACGAGCGCGCGCGGGCCGCACGCTTCATGCGGCATGAGGATGCGGTGCGCAGCGCCGCGACGCGCGCCGCGCTGAGCGACGTGCTCGGCACGGCCCTCGGCATCGCGCCGCAGGCGGTGGCGATCGTCGTCGATGCATCGGGGCGACCGTCGCTGGACGGCGCGCATCGCGCATCGCTCGACTTCAACGTGTCGCATGCGGGCGACCACGCGCTGCTTGCGTGGGCTCCCGCAGGGCGCGTCGGCATCGATATCGAGTGCTGCAATCGCGCGGCGGACTGGCGCGCACTGACGCGCGAAGTCTGCGCGCCCGCCGAGGCCGCCTATCTCGACAGCGTGTCGCTTGCCGCGCGCGCCGGCGAATTCATGCGCGTCTGGTGTGCGAAGGAGGCGCTGCTCAAGGCGCTCGGCACGGGCATCGTCGGCGGGCTGAGCGCGTTCGCGGTCATGCCGCCGCGCGATGTCGCGACTCCGGCGACGACGATCGTCGAGCCGGCCGCGCCCGCCGCCGGCGTCGCGGCGTTCGAGGCGGCGTGGCTCGACGC
>NZ_JAAGPE010000383.1:0-7767 GCF_017104605.1 Burkholderia sp. Ac-20384
CCCGAAATGAAAGCTGACGACGGCCGGCCGCAGCTCCTCGACGACCGCGCACATCGCATCGTCGAACGGCGCGCGGCCGGGGCCGCCCTTCACGCCGGCCGGATCGAGCCCGGCTTCCGCGTAGTAGCCGGCGAGCGCCGCGCGCCAGCGTGCATCGACCTCGGCGTCGGGCGCCGGCGGCGTGTGGCAGAAGAAGTTCACGTTGAACGGTGCGGGCGTGCGCGCGCGGATCGCCGCGATCTCGTCGCGCAATTGCTGCGGGCCGAGCGCCGCGCATGCGAGCGAGCCGAGCCCGCCGGCTTCGCACACCGCGATCGCGAGCGGGCTCAGCGAACCGACCATCGGGGCCTGGATCAGCGGCAAACGGGAAGGCAGCGTCGTCATCGGAATCGTCCTCGGGGAAGCAGCGGTGGTTGCGCGCCGGCGGCGCGCATTTAATGCGATCGATATTAACCGACAAACTCGAACCCCGATTGCAGCTCGATTTACATCACGAATTGAGTTAACCGATTCGGAAAAAATGATTATTCAAGGGAGCTTAGACGACTTGGCCTCCCTGCCCGGGATCGGGACCAAAAAACGCCCCCAAGCCTTACCGCACGGACCACCCGCTCCCGAATTCAAACACCGATTCCCCGGTTTCAATGACATTCATCAATATTCAAGTTATTAAATACCGGCGTTTACCCTTATTAAAAACCACCAAGGCGATAACATGAAAACGTTAAATAAAACGACGATTCATGCCGGAATCGTCAACCGGCGCCACGCCGCGCCACCTCAACCGCAACACGTCTCGTCAAGGAGCGTCGCATGTCCGATGCCAGCTCGTCCTCCTCCCGGTCCGCCGCCCCATCGGCCGCGGTTTCCCCGCCGAAAATCGGCGTCATTCCCGCCACGCTGATGGTCGCGGGCAACATGATGGGCTCCGGCGTCTTCATGCTGCCCGCGAACCTCGCCGCCACCGGCGGCATCGCGATCTTCGGCTGGCTGATCACCGTCGTCGGCGCCGTGTCGCTCGCGCTCGTGTTCGCGAAGCTCGCGGCAATCGACCCGGCCGCCGGCGGCCCGTACGCGTATGCGCGCAAGTCGTTCGGCCCGTACATGGGCTACCAGACCAACCTGATCTACTGGCTCGCGAACGTGCTCGGCAACGTCGGCCTCGCGGTTGCCGGCCTCGGCTACCTCACGCATTTCTTCCCGGTCCTGAAGGACCCGCTCGTGTTCGCGCTCGCGCAGATCTTCGTGATCTGGCTGTTCACGTACGCGAACATCCTCGGGCCGAACGTCGTCGGCCGCGTGCAGTCGGTCACGACGATCTTCGCGCTCGTGCCGATCCTGGGGATGGCCGTGTTCGGCTGGTTCTGGTTCAGCAAGGACGTGTATTTCGCCGGCTGGAACGTGTCGGGCGCGAGCAGCTTCAGCGCGATCGGCGCGACGCTGAACTTCACGCTGTGGGCGTTCATCGGCGTCGAGAGTGCGTCGGTATCGGCCGGTGTCGTCGAGAACCCGTCGCGCAACGTGCCGATCGCGACCGTCGGCGGCGTCGTGCTCGCGGCCGTCTGCTACGTGCTCAGCTCGACCGTGATCATGGGGATGATCCCGAACAAGGCGCTGCTCGCATCGAGCGCGCCGTTCGCGGACGCCGCGCGCCTCGCGCTCGGCAATACGGCTGCGAACGCGGTCGCGATCTGCGCGGCGCTCGGCTGCCTCGGCTCGCTCGCGGGCTGGACGCTGCTGGTCGGCCAGACCGCGAAGGCGGCCGCCGACGACGGGCTGTTCGCCGGCGTGTTCGCCCGCGTGAACTCGAAGAACGTGCCGTCGGCCGGCCTTGCGATCGTCGCGCTGATCATGTCGGTGCAGGTGCTCGCGACGATGTCGCCGAGCGCCAGCGAGCAGTTCGGCAAGATCGCGTCGATCGCCGTGATCATGACGCTCTTGCCGTACATCTACTCGTGCATCGCGATCAAGGTGCTCGGCTACGGCAAGATGCCGTCGCACCAGTTCACGTTCTACACGATCGTCGGCCTGATCGGCGCCGTCTACGCGCTGTGGGCGATGGTCGGCTCCGACGGCCAGCAAACGCGCTGGTCGCTGATCTTCGTCGTCGCGACGATCGTCTTCTACGAGCTGTCGATCAACCGCCAGCGCGAGATCGAGGAAACCCATATCCATCCGGGCGGCCGCTCGCCGCGCTGGGTGCGCTATCTCGCGCTCGGCGTGACCATCGCCGCGCTCGCCGCCACCTTCTGGATCTCCGTGGGCCGTCACCAGGCCGACACCCTTCACGCGCGCTCGCCGGCCGTTGCCGCGAGCGTCCAGGCAACCCAGCAAACGGGGGATTAATACATGACTGCTTCCTTGACCCAACCGGCCTTCCGCCGCCTCGGCATGAAGGCGCTGCTCGTGCAGCACGACATCGATGAACGTACCGCCACCGGGCGCGCCGCGACAGCGCTTGCCGAGGAACTGCGCACGCGGCTCGTCGACGTCGTGATCGCGACGTCCGCCGACGATGCCTGCGCGGTGGTCGCCGCCGATCCGGCGATCCAGTGCCTGCTGCTCAACTGGGAACTCGGCAACGATGCCGACCACGCACCCGCGCAGGCCGTGCTCGACGCGATGCGCGCACGCAATGCGACCGTGCCCGTGTTCCTGCTCGCGAGCCGCGCGAGCGCGTCCGCGATTCCGGTCGACGCGATGCGCAAGGCCGACGACTTCATCTGGATGCTGGAGGACACCACCGCGTTCATCGGCGGCCGGATCGTCGCCGCGATCGAGCGCTACCGCGAAACCGTGCTGCCGCCGATGTTCCGCGCGCTCGCGAAGTTCTCGCGCGTGTACGAATACTCGTGGCACACGCCAGGCCACACGGGCGGCACCGCGTTCCTGAAATCGCCGGTCGGCCGTGCGTACTTCGAATTCTTCGGCGAATCGCTGTTCCGTTCGGACCTGTCGATCTCGGTCGGCGAACTCGGCTCGCTGCTCGATCACTCGGGCCCGATCGGCGAAAGCGAACGCTATGCGGCACGCGTATTCGGCGCGCATCGCACGTATCACGTGACGAACGGCTCGTCGATGTCGAACCGCGTGATCCTGATGGCGAGCGTCACGCGCAACCAGGTCGCACTGTGCGACCGCAACTGCCACAAGTCGGCCGAGCACGCGATGACGATGTCCGGCGCGATTCCGACCTACCTGATTCCGTCGCGCAACCACTACGGGATCATCGGCCCGATCATGCCCGAACGGCTGACGGCCGCCGCCGTGCGGCTTGCAATCGACGCGAACCCGCTCGTGCGCGGTCGCAACGGCATCGACCCGACGCCGGTGCATGCGCTGATCACGAACTCGACGTACGACGGCCTCTGCTACAACGTCGCGCGCGTCGAGGAACTGCTCGGCCAGAGCGTCGATCGATTGCATTTCGACGAGGCGTGGTACGGCTACGCGCGCTTCAACCCGATCTACCGCGACCGTCACGCGATGCACGGCGATCCGTCGCAACACGATGCGAGCAAGCCGACCGTGTTCGCGACGCAGTCGACGCACAAGCTGCTCGCCGCGCTGTCGCAGGCCTCGTTCATCCATGTCCGCGACGGCCGCAACCCGATCGAGCACGCGCGCTTCAACGAGGCGTACATGATGCATGCGTCGACGTCGCCGAACTACGCGATCATCGCGTCGAACGACGTGAGCGCCGCGATGATGGACGGCCCCGGCGGCGAGGCGCTGACGACCGACGCGATCCGCGAGGCCGTCGCGTTCCGCCAGATGCTGGCGCGCCTGCATACGGAATGCGCGGAGAACAACGACTGGTTCTTCAACGGCTGGCAGCCCGATAGCGTCGTCGATCGCAAGACGGGCCGGCGCGTGCGCTTCCACGAAGCGGACGAGACGCTGCTCGCCACCGACCCGTCGTGCTGGGTGCTGCATCCGGGCGACACATGGCACGGCTTCGGCGATATCGAGGACGACTACTGCATGCTCGACCCGATCAAGGTGTCGATCGTCACGCCGGGTGTCGCCTCGCATGGCGGGCTGATGCCGGTCGGCATTCCGGCGTCGGTCGTCACCGCGTATCTCGACCGGCACGGGATCGTCGTCGAGAAGACGACCGACTTCACGATCCTGTTCCTGTTCTCGCTCGGCGTGACGAAGGGCAAGTGGGGCACGCTCGTCAACACGCTGCTCGACTTCAAGCGCGACTACGATGCGAACGCGCCGCTGGAACAGGCGCTGCCCGAACTCGTCGCGCGCTATCCGGAACGCTACGGCAAGCTCGGCCTGCGCGACGTGTGCGACCTGCTGTTCAGCGCAATGAGCGACCTGAAGACCACCGAGATGATGTCGCGCGGCTTCTCGACGCTGCCGAAGCCCGATTACAGCCCGGCCGAGGCGTTCGAGCATCTGGTGCACAACGACATCGAGATGCTGGAACTGTCGGAGATGGAAGGCCGCACTGTCGCGACAGGCGTCGTGCCCTATCCGCCCGGCATTCCGCTGCTGATGCCCGGTGAGAACGCGGGGGCGGCCGACGGCCCGCTGCTCGGCTACCTGAAGGCGCTCGAGCAGTACGACCTGCGCTTCCCGGGCTTCACGCACGACACGCACGGCGTCGAAGTCGAAGATGGCGTGTACCGGATCGCGTGCATCAAGCGGAAAGCGCACGATAACAACACGCGCTGAGCATGCGCCGGCCGCGGTGGCACGCGGCCGTTCGGGCTGACCGGTTGCCCCGGGCAACCAGCCAGCCCATGTGGCACGCTGCTTCGTCTGGCATGCCCCTGCGTTCTCCGTACCCCGGCGGGGTTGCATAGGCAGGCTGCGCAGCCGTCAGATACCCCCGGCCTTCTTCCCTCGAACGACCGAAAGCACCGCCGCGACCGCGTCAGCTCGCGTCCGGCTCGGGCACGCGCGTGGCGGCCTCGATGCGAAACAGCAGCCGGTCGTCGAGCACATCCCAGATATCGACCTCGCCCCGCCCGCCCTTCGGCAGGCCGGCAAACACGGGACGTCCACCGATCCAGCCGGCCTGGCTCTTGAACCACTTGCGCTCGCACCAGCCGCCACGATGCACCGCGAGCCGCTCGCCGGTGCCGACATCGAACTCGCGCAATACGAATTTCGCATCGCACGCCAGCACGCGGGCACCGTCGTCGGAAAACGCGCAAGGGAAGCCATTGTCCGCCCCCGGCAACTCGCAATCGGCTTCGCCCTCCGTGCGCACCGTCAGCGCCGCGTCCCGCGCGAAGGCGCGGCGATGCCGGCCGGCACTCACCGCGAACGGGGCATCCTTGAAACGCACGTCGGCCATGTCGTAATCGAGCACGTCGAGCGTGCCGCCGTCGGCGAGCGGCACGCGATAGAGCCGGTTGCGGATGCGCACCCACGCTTCGCGCGCGTCGGGCGACAAATGGACCCGCTCCAGATCGTCGTACCGGCTTTCGGCACGCCAGCACACGTGCGCGGCCCCGCTCGCGGCGTCGACCCGGTAGAGCGCGGTGTTGTCCCAATACGCGACGATCAGCGTCGACAGCGCCGCATCGGCCGATGCGCTCACCGGCACGTTGCGCAGTCTGTCCGTGGCAGTCGCCTCCGCTTCGTCCGGCACGAACGGCCTCGGCAGTTCGAACGACGCGACCACCCGTCGCTGCGCAAGATCCCAGATGTCGCAGAATCCTTCGCCGGCCACGACGAGGCGCAGGCCACCCGTCGGATCGCGCGACCATTCGAGCACGCACGCACGACGGGTCGCAACCGTCCCGGCTAGCGGCGACTGCGATGCTTCATGCGCCGATACCGATTCGGGCGCAGGACCGGCGTCCGTCTGCGCCCCCGCCTCGGGTGCGACGTAATCCGGCGGCACGTAGTCGGGCATCGGCCCCCCTTGCCGCGCGCGCCACGCGGCGAGCCATGCCTGATACACGTAGCGACGGCGGCCGTCGGTGCCGACATCGGGCTGCTCGAGCCGAAAGTCGGCCGGGGCGACGCCCGGCAGCGGCACGAGTTCGGCACCGTTGCAATAGACGTAGGCCCGCGCACGGTCCCGCGCGAAATACTTGGAGAGGAACACGAGCGTCGCACCGTCGACACCGCGCCGATACGGCTGGCTGTCGTGCAGCAACCGCCCCTGCCCGTCGCGCAGGAAGCGGTGCCCGATGAATTCGGCGGTCGCGCCATCGAACCGGGCCTTCACTTCCCTGCCGAAATAGAACAACCGGTCGCCATCGCGCAGATGGGAGCCGCCGATCACTTCGACTCGGGCGGGATCGATGCCGCGCTTGCGTACCAGCATGCACAGCACGCCATTGCGATCCTTCGCGTAAGTGTCGTTCAGGACTTCGAATGTCTCGCCGTCGACCTTCGCGGCTTCCGCATGACCACGCCACTGCTTCAGATAGCAATGGTCGCCGGCCTGAAACCACGGCCCGGTCAGATGCTGCCACCGGGCCGGATCCCCGGGAAGCGGGCCACCGTCGAGAAAGCCCTTGTGATACTCCGCGTACGAATAGAGTCGCGACCGGTCGGTGATGAACGAATCGCCGAGCCACCGGACCGTCGCGGCGTCCGGTTCGAGCAGCGGCAGGTCGTGCAGGTATACCTGATTGCCGACTACCCGGTACCCGCCGCCGAGTTCCCGGGCCGGCGTGCCCGCCGCGGCCTGCCCGACCAGCGCATGCCACCAGTAGCCTTGCAGTTCGGGGCGCGCGGCAAAAAACGGCGACCAGCTGCCCTCCCACTTCTCGCGCGGGCCGGGATCGTCCGCGTGTCCGTAACGGTAAGGCCGCGCCCGGTCGGTCGCGAGATCCTGCGCCACGTCGTCCGCGCTGACGAAGCTCGCCGCATCGGCGCCTTCGAGCACCCGCCCGCAATACCAGACGTGTTGCGCATCGACCAGATACGCGCCGACCCACCGCAGCGTCGCGGGATCCGCGCCACGCATGCGCTTGCCGTAGTGGTACAGGTAGCGGTCGTCGTGCCCCCATGCATCGCTCAGCAACCGGAAGCTCGCGGGCGACGCGCCGGCAAGCTTGCGGTTCTGGAAATAGACATGGTTCGCGTCGACGGCATGCGATTCGTCCAGCCGTCGAAACGTCGCGGCATCGACGTCGAGCACGGTGAAGCGCAACCACGTGAACGTGCGCGCGTACGCACGCACGCCGTCCGTCGCCAGATACTGCGACAGCGGCCGGAAGCCGTCGATCACGATGCCTTCGATGAGGTTGCCGTCGCGGTCCCGCAACGGGTCGTCATGGCAATACACGTGCGCGTCATCGCGCATGAAGCCGAAGCCGAGGTTCTCTCTGAGTGTCATGTTGTTGGTTTTTTCCGCTTTCGTCCGGAATGCCCCGGTCAGGCGATGCGCCGCCGGGTACGAAAGCCGCCGCGCGAATGCGCGGCGCTCAAGCGTCCTGCAATCTTACGCCACGATCCATCCCGCGCCGGTAAGCGGCCGGGCTCGTCGCCGCGACACGCCGGAAATGCCGGCGCAGCGATTCCTCGGAACCGAACCCCGCGCGCGCCGCAACCTGCGCAAGCGGCAGCGCGGGATGCGCTTCGAGCATGTCCTTCGCAACGTTCACGCGTTCGCGGATCAACCACGCGAGCGGCGACATTCCCGTCGCGTCCGCGAACTGCCGCTGCAGCGTACGCGTGCTCATCGCGGCCTGCGCGGCAAGCGACGCGAGCGTGTGCGGCTCGGCCGCGTGCGCACGCATCCAGTCGATCAGCTTCGCGAGCCGGTCGGTGCCGCCCGGCGCGACC
>NZ_JAAGPE010000384.1:0-7396 GCF_017104605.1 Burkholderia sp. Ac-20384
GACGCGAGGCGCCAGTGTCGGGCCGCGCGGCCTGGCGCGACAGCGGCGCGCGGGACAACGTCCGACAGGATCGGGCCAACGTGCCAACCGCCTACGACAGCGCGGCGGTTCGCGCACCCGGCTGCGTGCGGCCGTACGCGACCATCATCGCGAAGCTGAGCAGGAAGCCCACGCCACCGATCAGCAGCAGGCCGATCTCGCCTAACACGGGCAGCAGGTTCGTGAGCGCGCCCGTGACGACCCACGCGACGGCCATCACCGAACCCGCGACGCCGAGCGCCCAGCCTTGCCTGTCCTCGCTGACCGCATCGGAAAACGCCGTGTACATCGTCGTATACGCGACCATGTCGAAGCAGCCGACGACCATCGCGAGCGCCCACAGCACCGGCTCGTGCGGGAACAGCGCGGACAGGACCTGGCCGATGCCCGCGACGAGCAGGCCCGCCTTCGCGATGTCGACCACACGCCACACACGCAGCATCAGCCGCACGACGAACAGCAGCCCGAACACGAAGCAGAGCCCGATTACGCCGCTGAACAGCCCGAGCCGTGCACTCGTGTAGCCGAATTTCGCCTGCAGCAGCAGCATGATGGTCTGCAGGTAGAGCCCGTAGCCGACCTGCATCAGGAAGAACACCACCGACAGGAACGCGACGTTGCGCTGGCGGGCGGCCTCCCCGATGATCCGCAGCGGCAGCAGCGGATCGATGCGCGTGTCGCCGCGCGGTGCGGCCGAATCGCGATACGACGCCCAGGTCCAGAACGCGCAGACCAGCGACAGCGCGGCGACCAATACGAACGGCGTGCCGTAGTCGAACAGCGGCGAAATCGAGCGGTCGGACGTCACGCCGCCGAGCACGGGGCCGACGATCACGCCCGCGCTGAATGCGAGCGACATGATGCTCATGTTGTACGCCTTGTTCTCCGGCGTACTCAGGTCGGTGATCGCCGCCTGCGCGATGCCCTGGCAGCCGGCCATCAAGCCTGTGAGCCCACGGCCGGCCAGCAGCAGCGCGACGCTCGCATGCCACGCGCCGGCCGCCATCATCGCGTAGCCGGCCGCGAGACCGAGCACGCACAGCAGCAGGATCCTGCGGCGGCCGTAGCGATCCGACAGGTCGCCCATCAGCGACGAGCCGAAGAACATGCACAACGGGTAGACCCCGTAGCCGAGACCCAGGTAGAAATTGCGCGCATGCGCGCCGGCGTCGGCCGGCAGGATGCCCGCGTGCGGATCGCTGAAGATCGCGGACATCATCGGATACACGAGCCCGAATCCCATCGCGTCGATCGCGATGGCGAGCAGGCAGGGGCCGAGCAACTTGTAGTCGAGCCGGGACATGGCGACCTTCCGGACAGAGTGGATGATCGCCCAAGCGTAATGACCGGACGGCGGCCGCGGTAGGCCGCCGCCCGCGATGCTAAGCATCGGCAGGACCGATACCCTGCCTGCCGCCCGGGCCGATGGCTCGCCGGTGCGGGCAGCGGGCCACGGCCGCTACTTGGCGCTCACCGGCTCGCCCTGAAACTGCCGGCGTGCGAGCACGCACGGCGCGCCGTCGTGCATGAACACGCTCGCGAGCAGCCCGAACGATGCCGCGAACAGCACATACCATGTGGGTGCGACAGGCGACCCGCTCGCGTGCGTCAGCCACGTGACGATGAACGGCGCGAAGCCGCCGAACACCATCACCGCGACGTTGTAGGCGAGCGCGATGCCGGTCGAGCGCGAACGCGTCGCGAACTGCTCGGCGAGCGTGGTCGGCGCGGGCCCGTAGCAGATGCCGATGATCGTGCAGATCACGAGCTGCATCACGAGCAGGCGCCCGATGCCCGGCGCGGCGGCCAGCCACGTGAACAGCGGATACGTGACCGTCAGCAGCGCCAGCGTGCCGGCGATCAGCACGGGCCGCCGGCCGATGCGGTCGGACACGAGCGCCGCGAACGGGATCGTCACCGTCAGCAGCGCAACCGCCGCCATCTGCACCTTGAATACCTGGTCGAGCGGCAGCCCGAAGGTCTTGTGCACGAACGTCGGCATGTTGACGAGCATCACGTAGAACACGGCCGTTCCGGTGATGGTCTGCCCCATCGACACCAGCACGCCGCGCAGGTTGTCGCGCAGCACGCCCGACACGCTCGCCGGCGGCTCGACGGTCGACTTGCTCGCGTCGAGGAACGCCTCGGTCTCCTCCATGTGCCGGCGGATCCACAGGCCGACCGGCCCGATCAGCAGCCCGAGCGCGAACGGCACGCGCCAGCCCCAGCTATGCAGCGCCGCCTCCGACAGCGACTGCGTGGCCCACGCGCCCATCGCGGCGCCCGAGAACACCGCGAGACACTGGCCGATCAGTTGCCACGATCCGTACAGCCCGCGCCGGTTTTCCGGCGCGCTTTCCACGAGGAACGCGGTCGCGCTCGCGTATTCGCCGCCGGTGGCGAAGCCCTGCAGCAGCCGCGCGACGACGATCAGGACCGGCGCCGCCGGGCCGATTGCCGCGTACGACGGCGCGAACGTGATCAGCGCGATCGACAGCGTCATCAGGAAGATGATGAGCTGCATCGCGGCCTTGCGGCCCTTGCGGTCCGCATAGAGCCCGAGCAGGATGCCGCCCACCGGGCGCATGAAGAAGCCGACGCCGAAGGTCGCGAGCGACATCAGCAGCGATGCGTACTGGCTCTCTGCGGGAAAGAACAGCCGCGCGATGATGCCGGAGAAGAAACCGTAAACGATGAAGTCGTACCACTCGAGGGTGTTGCCGACGACAGCGGCAACCACCTGCCGATGCCGCGAGTTCCGACGTGAGTCGCGCATGCTTGTCTCCTGCTGTCTCATGGCGCCGCGCCGCATGCATGCCGCGTTCCTTGGCTGGCATGGGCGAACCGGCTGTTCGTATCGCCGGCCGGTGAGGCACGGGCCCGCACCATCGGCGTAAGACGATCATAGGGACGCCGAAAACCCGCATCAATTAATGCCCGCGGCAGATGATTAGCCGGAGATTAAATGTTTCCCCGCCGGGCTCCGCCATGCGAAAACCCCGGAAATTCGCGCATTGTTGCAACCCCGGTTCTGCGGCAGAATCGTCGGCCGCCCTTCCCGTCGTCCGCACCATGCGCAACCGCATCAACGAAGAGATCACGTTCCGCAAGCTCGAGGTGCTGCTCGCCTTCATGGAAGCCGGCAGTCTCGCGAAGGCCGCCGAGGCGCTGGGCGTCAGCACGGTCAGCGTGCATCGCGCGCTGCACACGCTCGAGGAAGGGATGCACTGCGCGCTGTTTCGCCACGAGGGGCGGAACCTGATTCCGACCGACGCCGCGCAGGTGCTCGCCGAAGTCGCGGGCGAGGTGCTCAAGACGATGACGGACGGGATCCGCTCGACGCGCGAGGCGGCCGGCTACGGCGCCGGCCAGTTGAAGATCGGTTCGCTCTACTCGCTGACGATCCGCACCGTGCCCGAAGTCGTGATCGCGTTGAAGGAGCGCCGCCCCGAGCTGCAGGCCGAGCTCGTGCTCGGCTCGAACGCCGACCTGCTCGACAAGCTCCGGCAAGGCGCGATCGACGCGACGCTGATGGCGCTGCCCGAACCGGACGCCGAGATCGAATCGATCGCGCTGTTCGAGGACGAGATGTTCTTCGCCGCACCGATCGACTCGCCGTACGCGCGGCACGGCGCGATCGATCTGTGCGCGTGCGGCGACGCGCCGTTCGTGTCGCTCGGCGAAGGCTTCGCGACGCATCATGGCTTCACGGAAGCGTTTCGTTCGGCCGGCGTCACGCCGAACGTCGTGATGCGGGTGGGCGACATCTTCTCGCTGATCAACCTCGTGTCGGGCGGCGTCGGCTGTTCGCTGCTGCCCGGCCGCGTGCGCGACCTGTTCGCGCACAAGATCGCGCTCGTGCCGCTCGCCGGGCCCACGATCCGCCAGACGATCGGCTTGAGCTTCCTGCACCGGCGCGAACGCGACCCGAACCTGCTCGCACTCGCAACCGTGTGCCGGCTGACGGTCAAGGGGCCGAACGCGCGTTAGCGCGCGGATCGCCCGGCCGACAGCGCGTCCCTTCTCCGTTCGGCTTCGCACACCTGCATCGTCGCGCCCCTGGCGCGCCTGCTCCCCCGTCACGCTACGACAAAGCGCGCGCACTCATCCGTTTGGACGGCACGCGGCGCGCGCTTTGTTGCGATCATGGCCGTCAATCATCGCGCGGCACGCACACGTGCGTCCGCCACGGAGACGCCATGAACGACCCTGTACTCGGCCCCATCGACCAGATCGGCTACGTGGTCGCCGACCTCGACCGCAGCATCGCGCGCTGGCGCGCACGCCACGACGTCGGCCCGTGGACCGTATTCCGCAACGTGCGCCTCGACGGCACGCATCTCGGCGAACCCGTGACGGTCACGATGGACGTCGGGCTCGCGTATCGCGGCGATCTGCAGATCGAACTGATTCACGTGACGAACGACGCGCCCTCGCCGTACCGCGATGCGCACAGGCAGCCGCTCGTCGGGCTGCATCACGTCGCGTGGGTCGTCGACGATCTCGATGCCGCGCTCGCGCAGCTCACGGCCCGCGGCCTGCGTGTCGTGTTCGACGCACGCAACCCGGCCACGCGCGTCGCGTATCTCGACGACGCCGACGATCCCGGCGTGCGCGTCGAAGTGATCGAAGGCGCCGGCATGCGCGACATGATCGCGCACGGCATCGCCGAAGCCCGCGCATGGGAAGGCGCCGATCCGGTTCGCATCATCGACGCGGCGGCCGCCTCCGCGTAGGCGGCCGCGCGCGCCCCTCTCACTCACAGGAGCAACAGCATGAAACGACTCGAAGGCAAGGTGGCGCTGATCACGGGCGGTGCCCGCGGCCAGGGCGAAGCGGAAGCGCGCAGGTTCGTGGCCGAAGGCGCACGCGTGGTGATCGCCGACGTGCTGGACGAAGCCGGCCAGCGTGTCGCGGCCGAACTCGGCGACGCAGCACGTTTCCAGCATCTCGACGTGACCCTCGAAGCCGACTGGCAGACTGCCGTCGATGCGACACTCGCGCAGTTCGGCCGGCTCGACATCCTCGTGAACAACGCGGCGATCCTGAAGCTCGTGCCGATCGAAGCATGCTCGCTCGACGACTATCGCAAGGTGATCGACGTGAACCAGGTCGGCTGCTGGCTCGGCATGAAGTCGGCGCTTGGCGCGCTGAAGGCGGCGGGCGGCGGCTCGATCGTCAACGTGTCGTCGACGGCCGGGATGGAAGGCGTCGCGGGCGGCAGCGCATACGTATCGAGCAAGTTCGCGGTGCGCGGGATGACGAAGGCCGCCGCGCTCGAATTCGGCCGCTACGGTATTCGCGTGAACTCGGTGCACCCGGGCGGCATCGATACGGTGATGGCGCGCCCGCCCGAATTCGCGGACTTCGATCCGTCGTCGATCTACAGCGGCCTGCCGATCGCACGCATCGGCAAGCCGGACGAAGTGGCGAGCCTCGTGCTGTTCCTCGCGTCCGACGAATCCGCTTATTGCACGGGATCGGAATTCATCGTCGACGGCGGGATGCTCGCTGGCAGTTCGTTCCACTAACTCGCATCCAGGTCAACGCACGCCCGCCAACCCGGCGGGCGTTTTCGTTTTCGCTTTCGTCGGCATTTGCGGCCCGCCGCATGGAAAGTACGGCCGCCCCCCTCAGGCAACCACACGCCCGCAAACGACAATGCCACCGGCGGCTCTCCCGCGCGGCGGCATCGTCATTTACGGAGCAACGCACCACGCGCCGCTTTTACCCCTTCGGCTGGATCGCCGGTGCGCCATTGCCGCGCGCCACCTGCATGCCGCCGCGCACGAAGCGTCGCCCGCGCGGACCGTACACGCCATCCGGTTCCGGATACAGCGTCAGCAGCACGAAATACAGCACCCCGCCCACCAGCAGCGACACCGGCACGCTCAGGTCGAGCCCGCCCGCGAGGTTGCCGAGCGGCCCGACGAACTGGCCCGGCAGGTTCACGAACGACAGACCGACGAACGCGGCCGGCAGCCACGCGCCCATCGCGCGCACGTTCCAGCCATGCGTGAACCAGTAGTGGCCGCCGCGCAGCCCGCGGTTGAACACCTGCAGGTCATCCGCGAGATAGTAGCCGCGCCGGGTCACGTAGCCGATCACCATGATCGCCATCCACGGGCAGCTGAACGTATCGATCAGCGTCGAGAACGTCGCGACGCTTTCGACGAGGTTGAACCAGAAGCGGCCGACGAAGATGAATGCGATCGCGATCGTGCCGATCAGCAGCGTCGCACGCACGCGGTTCAGCAGGCGCGGGAACATGCTCGATACGTCGAGGCCGGTGCCGTACAACGCGGTCGTGCCGGTCGACATCCCGCCGATGATCGCGATCAGGCACATCGGCAGCAGGAACCAGCGTGGCGAGATCGCGAGCAGCCCGCCGACGTAGTCGTTCGACGCGATGAACGCGGGCGCCTTCGTCGCGATGATCGTCGCGGTCGCGAGGCCGAAGAAGAACGGCACGAAGGTCGCGATCTGCGCGGCGAACACGGCGCCCATCACGCGATGTTTCGGCGTGTTCTGCGGGATGTAGCGCGCCCAGTCGCCGAGGGTCGACGCGAACGAGACCGGGTTGCTCAGCGCCACCAGCACCGCGCCGACGAACGCGGCCCAGAAGCCCGCGCTGCCCTGCTGCACCGTGCCGGCATAGTTCATGTCGAACAGGCCGGCGAACGCGAACAGGCCGGCGACGAACAGCACGCTCGCGGCCCACACGGCGATCTTGTTGACCCACAACATGAAGCGGAAGCCGTAGATGCAGACGATCAGCACGAGCACCGCGAACACCATGTAAGCCGCGCCGAGCGTGAAGCCGTTGACGGGCACGCCGACCATGTTGTGCGCACCGCCGACGAGCGCGTCGCCCGAGCTCCACACCGCGAGCGAGAAGAACGCGATCGACGTGAGCAGCGCGAGGAACGAGCCGACGATCCGGCCGTGGATGCCGAAATGCGCGCCGGACGACACGGGGTCGCTCGTACCGTTGCGCGGGCCGAACAGGCTCATCGGCGCGAGGATGCAGGTGCCGGCGAGCACGCCGAGCACGATCGCGCAGACACCCGCCTTGAACGACAGCCCGACCAGCACGGGAAAGCTGCCGAGCACCGATGTAGAAAATGTATTGCAGCCGCCGAACAGCAACCTGAACAGATCGATCGGTCGCGCATAGCGCGATGCATCGGGAATGCGCTCGAAACCGAACGACTCGACCTGCGTAATCCTGCCTTCACTCATTTGTCTCCTACTCCTCTGGTGCGTCTGTACTGCCCGGGACTGCGGCGATACGACACATCGTCATCGATTCGCGGCCACTCTAAACCGGATCGCGCGGCGCAAATATCACGCATTC
>NZ_JAAGPE010000385.1:0-238 GCF_017104605.1 Burkholderia sp. Ac-20384
GAAAAAAAAAAATACGTGCGATCCCGACCCGTCCGCGTGGCCAGGCGACTGTCGTCCCAGCGCCGAGTGTCAAAGATCCGTCCTGCGCTCACCTACGACTGCAAGCGCATCCTACTGAATCCCACTGCCCACCGCGATCACCACTTAACGCGCCATGGCATAGCAGCAACCAGCGGCGACACTCAGGCACGCGCGAGAGTCGCCGCCGCCGCACCGCGCTGGCATCTCCTACTCGGAA
>NZ_JAAGPE010000386.1:0-7558 GCF_017104605.1 Burkholderia sp. Ac-20384
CGGCTGCGGAAAAGGGTGAGCGGGCGGCTAAGCCGGCGGTCGAGAAGGCTGCCGACAAGCCGGCCGAGCGAACCGACAAGGCCGCGGAGAAGCCCGCGGAAGCCGTGCCCGCTGCACGCGCAGCCGACAAGCCGACTGGCCAGGCAGCCGATCCGGCATCGTCGTCCGCCGACAAGTCTTCCGCCGGTACCGATCCCGCTTCGCGTGCGGCTGCGCGCACACGTGACGCCGCGGCACCGGATGCCGAGACGCCGCCGGGCGGCGCGAGCCTCGCTGCCGCGCAGGCGCGCGTGGCCGATGCCGACCACTGAATTGCCCATCGATCGTGCCGCGCGCCGCGCGGCCGTTTCCGAACCTGTCTCCCAAACGATATGAACACTCCCGCTCCTACCGGTTTCCGTTGCGGCATGATCGCGATCGTGGGCCGCCCGAACGTCGGCAAGTCGACGTTGATGAACGCACTCGTCGGCCAGAAGATCAGCATCACGTCACGTAAGGCGCAGACGACCCGCCACCGCATCACCGGCATCAATACGTTCGACGACGCGCAATTCGTGTTCGTCGACACGCCGGGTTTCCAGACCCGCCACAGCACCGCGCTGAACCGTTCGCTGAACCGCGCGGTCACGTCGACGCTCACGTCGGTCGACGTGATCCTGTTCGTGATCGAGGCCGGCCGCTTCGGGCCCGACGACCAGAAAGTGCTCGACCTGATCCCGCCCGGCATGCCGACGCTGCTGATCGCGAACAAGATCGACCGCGTGAATGACAAGGCGTCGCTGTTCCCGTTCATGCAGCAGATGAGCACGCTGCGCGAATTCACCGAGCTCGTGCCGCTGTCGGCGCAGCGCCCGGAAGACATCAAGCGCCTGCTGGACACGATCAAGCCGTACCTGCCGGAAGGCGAGCCGATCTACGGCGAGGACGAGCTGACCGACCGCAGCTCGCGCTTCCTCGCAGCCGAGATCCTGCGCGAGAAGGTGTTCCGCTGGACCGGCGACGAACTGCCGTACACGAGCACCGTGCTGATCGACAAGTTCGAAGAGGAAGGGCGCCTGAAGCGCATCTTCGCGACGATCCTCGTCGAGCGCGATTCGCACAAGGCGATGGTGATCGGCAAGAAGGGCGAGAAGCTCAAGCAGATCAGCACCGAGGCGCGGATGGACATGGAGAAGCTGTTCGACGGCCCCGTGTACCTCGAGACCTTCGTGAAGGTGAAGAGCGGCTGGGCCGACAACGAGGCGGGGCTGCGCGCCTATGGGTACGAATGACGCGCTGACGTCGACTGAAGATGCGGTGACGGCTGGCGCGAACGACGCGCCGCTGCCGGCACCGCCTGAACCGCCGCGCAAGGCGCGGCGCGCGACGTCTCGCACGTCCGATTTCCGTGTCGCCGAGCAGCCGGCGTACGTGCTGCACAGTTATCCCTATCGGGAAACGAGCCTGATCATCGACGTGCTGACGCGCGATCATGGTCGACTCGCGCTCGTCGCGAAGGGCGCGAAGCGCCCGCACTCCGCGCTGCGCGGCGTACTGCAGACCTTCCAGCCGCTGCTGCTGTCCTGGTCGGGCAAGTCCGAGGTGCGCACGCTGACGGGGGCCGAGTGGGTCGGCGGGATGCTGCCGCTCGGTGGCGACGGGCTGCTGTGCGGCTTCTACGCGAACGAGCTGCTCGTGAAATTCTGCGCGCGCGAAGATCCCCAGCCGCCGCTCTTCAATCATTACGTGCTGACCCTCACGCGCCTCGCGCACGGTGAGCCCGCGGTGCAGGTGCTGCGCTCGTTCGAGCGCGTGCTGCTGCGCGAGACCGGCTACGCGATGGCGCTGAACCGCACGGTCGCGCGCCGCGCGGTCGAGCCTGATCGTCGCTACGTGTTCGATCCCGAGCGCGGCGTGCGCAATGCGGACGATGAAGTCCCGTCGCACTGGCCGGTCATTTCCGGACAGACGTTGCTCGATATGGAGCAGGACGATTACCATCGAGCCCAGACGGTTGCGCAAAGCAAGACGCTGATGCGCTTCCTGCTGAACACCTATCTCGGCGGTACGCCGCTTGCCACGCGTCAGATCCTGATCGACCTGCAAAACCTATGAGCTTCTTCCTGACAACGCCCACCGCCATCGACCTCGGCGTGAACATCGACCACGTCGCGACGCTGCGCAATGTGCGCGGCACGACCTATCCCGATCCGATCCGCGCGGCGCTCGCTGCGGAAGAAGCCGGTGCGGATGCGATCACGCTGCATCTGCGCGAGGATCGCCGCCACATCGTCGACGCGGATGTGCGCAAGCTGCGTCCGCTGCTGAAGACGCGCATGAACCTCGAATGCGCGGTGACGACCGAGATGCTCGATATCGCATGCGAAGTGCGCCCGCACGACGCGTGCCTCGTGCCCGAGAAGCGCGAGGAACTGACGACCGAAGGCGGTCTCGATGTCGCCGGCCACTTCGAGGCCGTGCGTGCGGCATGCAAGCAGCTTGCCGACGTGGGCGTGCGCGTGTCGCTGTTCATCGACCCGGACGAGACGCAGATCCGTGCCGCGCACGAAGCAGGCGCGCCGGTGATCGAGCTGCATACGGGCCGTTACGCCGAAGCGCACGACGAGGCCGAGCAGCAGCGCGAATACGAGCGCATCGTCGCGGGCGTTCAGGCCGGCGCGCAACTCGGCCTGAAGGTCAATGCCGGTCACGGCCTGCACTACACGAACGTGCAGCAGATCGCCGCGATCGACGGCATCGTCGAACTGAACATCGGCCACGCGATCGTCGCGCACGCGATTTTCGCGGGCTGGGACAACGCGGTGCGCGAAATGAAGGCGATCATGGTTGCCGCACGCGTAGCCGCGCTGCACGGCGGCGCGCGCTGAAGATGAAGTGCCGCCGCGCGTCGCGCGTCATGCCTGACCCGGCCCGGCCGGGTCGCACCGGCGCGTACTGACATGGCGATCTATGGCATCGGTACCGACATTGCCCAGGTGAGCCGCATCGCGGCCGTGCTCGAACGCACGGGCGGCCGGTTTGCCGAGAAAGTGCTGGGCCCCGACGAACTGCGTGTGTTCCATGCGCGCCGCGCCCGCTCCGAGGCGCGCGGCATCGCGTTCCTCGCGACGCGCTTTTCCGCGAAGGAAGCGTTCTCGAAAGCGATCGGGCTCGGCATGCACTGGCCGATGACGTGGCGTGCGCTGCAGACCCTCAACCACCCGAGCGGCGAGCCGTACGTGGTCGCGTCGGGCGAGCTGGCAGACTGGCTTGCCGCCCGTGGCATCACGGCGCGCGTGACGGTCAGCGACGAACGCGACTACGCGGTGTCGTTCGTGGTCGCCGAGACGGACGCCGCGCCTGCACCTGTTTCCCGAACCTCCTCCTGACGGAATTCCCGATTCAATGAAAACGACTCCCGGCCCGGTCATGCTCGACGTCGTCGGCACGGCCCTGTCGCGCGACGATGCGCGGCGTCTCGCGCATCCGAATACCGGCGGCGTGATCCTGTTCGCGCGGCATTTCCAGAACCGTGCGCAACTGACCGCGCTGACCGACTCGATCCGCGCGGTGCGCGAAGACATCCTGATCGCCGTCGATCACGAAGGCGGGCGCGTGCAGCGTTTCCGCACCGACGGCTTCACGGTGCTGCCCGCGATGCGCCGACTCGGCGAGCTGTGGGATCGCGACGTGCTGCTCGCGACGAAGGTCGCCACGGCCGTCGGCTACATCCTGGCCGCCGAGCTGCGTGCATGCGGAATCGACATGAGCTTCACGCCCGTGCTCGATCTCGACTACGGGCACTCGAAAGTGATCGGCGATCGCGCGTTCCATCGCGATCCGCGCGTCGTCACGCTGCTCGCGAAGAGTCTGAACCACGGGCTGTCGCTCGCCGGGATCGCGAACTGCGGCAAGCATTTCCCGGGGCACGGCTTCGCGGAGGCCGACTCGCACGTCGCGCTGCCGACCGACGACCGTACGCTCGACGCGATTCTCAAGCAGGACGTCGCGCCGTACGACTGGCTCGGCTTGTCGTTGTCTGCAGTGATTCCCGCGCACGTGATCTACACGCAGGTCGACAAGCGTCCGGCCGGCTTCTCGCGCGTGTGGCTGCAGGACATCCTGCGCGGGCGGCTCGGCTTCACGGGCGCGATCTTCAGCGACGACCTGTCGATGAAGGCTGCGCGCGAAGGCGGCACGCCCACGCAGGCGGCCGACGCCGCACTCGCGGCCGGTTGCGACATGGTGCTCGTCTGCAATCAGCCGGATGCGGCCGAGGTCGTGCTGAACGGGCTGAAAGCGCGGGCAACGGACGAGTCGGTGCGACGCATCAAGCGGATGCGTGCGCGTGGCAAGGCGCTCAAGTGGGACAAGCTGATCGCGCAGCCCGAGTATCTGCAGGCCCAGGCGCTGTTGAGCAGCGCACTGGCCTGAGCGGGAAGGGGATGGTTGGGTCTGCGCCATTCCGGTCACCGAAACAAAAAGCCGCGCAATTGCGCGGCTTTTTTATGGACAACTGCCGGGGTGAACCGGACAGCTTCAGGAATCAGGCAGGTCGACGAAGCGGATTTTGATGCAACTAACGGTCAAGCCCTGTCAGTGCCTGCGAACATCGCCGGGCACTCAGTTCACCTTCATCCGCTGCAGCTTGTTGTACAGCGTCTTCGGGCTGATGCCGAGCAGCGTTGCCGCGCGGTGGCGCGTGCCGCCGACTGCGTCGAGCGTCGCGCGGATCAGCAGATCTTCGACGTCGGAAAGCGGTGTGCCGACCTTGATCTGTACGCTGCTGCCGTTCAGCGCGGCGCCGGCCGAGAAGCTCGGCTCGCCTGCGCGCAGCGTCTCGATGAAATCGCCCGATGCGTCGTACGCGAAGCGCACGCGCTCCTGCAGCTCGCGCACGTTGCCCGGCCATTCGTAGGACAGGCACTCGCGCACGAAGCCCGGTGCCGCGCGCTTGTCGGTCGTGCTGCGGCCGGTTGCGCGCGCGTCGCGGTTCAGTTCGTCGATCAGCGCGTCCGCGATCGCGAGCGCATCGCCGTCACGCTCGCGCAGCGGCGGCATCGTGATCGACGCCGCATCGAGGCGCAGCCACAGATCTTCGCGCAGCGTGCCGTTCGCGACCGCTTCGCGCGCCGGGCGGCGCGTGGTCGCAATCAGCCGGAAATCGCTCGTGATCGAACTCGTACCGCCGATCCGCATGAAGTTCTGCGAATCAAGCGCATGCAGCAGGGCTTCCTGCAGCACGAGCGGCAGTGAGGTGATTTCGTCGAGGAACAGCGTGCCGCCGCCGGCCTGTTCGAACAGGCCCGATTCGCGGCGCTCGGCGCCGTCGAACGCGCCGCGCTCGTGGCCGAACAGCACGCTGTCGAGCGATGCGCCATGCCGGCCGGCGTGCGCGATCGTCCGGCAGTCGAACGACACGAACGGCCCCTTGCGGCGCCGGCTCAGGTCGTGCAGCGTGCGCGCGGCCAGCTTCTTGCCGGTACCGGCTTCGCCCGCGAACAGGACGGCCGTTTCGGTGCGCGCGTTGTGCTCGATCATGTCGTACACGTGCTGCATCGCGTCGCTGCGGCCGACCAGCGCGCCGAAGCGGCCCAGATGGCGCAGCGACGCGCGCAACGACTGCACTTCGTCGATCAGTTCGTAGGGACGCGGGATCCGCGCGAGCAGGCTGCGCAGGCGCGGAATGTTGATCGGCTTCAGCAGGTAGTCCCAGATGCCGTGACGCAGGCCCTCGATGGCGCTCTCGACCGTCGCATTGCCCGTCAGCACGATGACGGGCAGCGAGCCGTTCGGCTGTTGCTGCGGCAGGTGCTGGAGCAGGTCGAACCCGCTGCCGTCCGGCAGGTTCAGGTCGACGAGAACGACGTCGGGAATCGAGCGGCCGAGTGCCGTGCGCGCTTCGGCGAGCGACGTGGCCGTGTCGACCGAGAAGCCGTCCGCAGCGAGCAGCGCGGTGAGGCCGGACAGACTGTTGGGATCGTCTTCGACAATCAGGGCGTGTGGCATGGTGGACGCGAGTCGAGTCAAGAGAGGCGGGCTGTCGGCCAACGGGGCCGCAGCCGCATGTCAGATTAAAAACTGATTTTATGCCCCGCTGAACGCGTAACGAGCATTATTTCTCCGGCGCTATAAAACAGTTACCGATGATACAAATTGAATATCTTTACTGGTGGATTTTGTGCTTTACATGAGCCTGACTCCCGCCCGGTTGTTGGCGCGGGACAAACAAAAAGCGCCCCGAAGGGCGCTTTGTTCGATGCGGGTATCGCTTGCGATTACGCGCGGCTGCGGTATTCGTTCGTACGCGTATCGATTTCGATCTTGTCGCCGGTGTTGCAGAACAGCGGCACTTGCAGTTCGAAGCCCGTTGCGAGCTTGGCGTTCTTCAGCACCTTGCCCGACGACGTGTCGCCCTTGACTGCCGGCTCCGTGTAGGTGATCTCGCGAACGAGGACCGTCGGCAGTTCGACCGAGATCGCCTTCTCGTTGTAGAACACGACTTCGCAAGCCATGCCGTCTTCGAGGTAGTTCAGCGCTTCGCCCATCATTTCCGCTTCGACTTCGAACTGGTTGTAGTCGGCGTCCATGAACACGTACATCGGATCGGCGAAGTACGAGTACGTCACTTCCTTGCGGTCGAGCACGACGACGTCGAACTTGTCGTCAGCCTTGTAGACCGCTTCCTGGCCTGCGTTCGTCAGCAGGTTCTTCATCTTCATCTTGACGACGGCGGAGTTACGGCCCGACTTGTTGTATTCAGCCTTGGCGATGACCCATGCGTCGCTGCCGATCTGCACGACGTTGCCTACGCGGAGTTCCTGTGCGGTTTTCATAAAAAACTGTCCTGATCAAATCAAATAAATAGGTGCCTGAGCGTTGCGCAACGGCTGACGGCGCAAGCGGTGCGTTCCGGTGGACGCCAAAAGCGAGCGCTTGCCTGGTCAGCCGTCGGATAACCGCTTATTTTAACTGAGATTTTGCGTATTCCGCCAGCTTTCCGGCGAGATCGCCGACGGACGCGAGCGCGTCGGCCCAGCGGGCCGCGTTGGCGTCCAGTGCGCCGCGGTGCTGCCAGAAATCGGCCCAGTCGGGCGTGCCGGCGCCGTTCCATGCGTGCCAGAACCGCTCGAGTGCCGCGCGCGGGGCATCGGCGAGGCCGGCCGACAGGTGCGCGAGCGCGGCGTCGAGCTTCGGCAGGTGGACGTCGTCGGCCTGCGGGTAGATGTGCCACACGAACGGCTTGCGGGCCCACTGCGCCCGCACGAACGAATCCTCGCCGCGTACGAAATTGAGGTCGGCCACCCACAGCAAGGGATCGTAGTCGGCCTGGGGAACGAACGCGATCCCGTGGGCAGTCAAGTTACCGCTGCGCGCATGCGTGCCCGCGCCGAACGACTCGACCCCGAAAAAACGCGCGACGGCAGGCGACACGCGGCCGGCCGGCACGAGTGCGACGACCGGCGACGGGCCGTCGCGCCATTGCGCGAGCAGCGCGTCGACGGCCGGATTCTCGTATGCGAACAGGCTGACGACCGTCGTGCCGGCGGCCGGCGGCGCGCCGCCGGTCGCGCGCTGC
>NZ_JAAGPE010000387.1:0-7353 GCF_017104605.1 Burkholderia sp. Ac-20384
TTGCCGCCGGTTCCGGCGCCGCTGCCGCTTCCGGTGCTGCCGCATCGGGCGCTGCGCCGGCGAGTGCTGCCGCTGCTTCGAGCGCGCAATAACAGGGAGCCTGTTTCATGGCAAAGTTTTTTATCGATCGCCCGATCTTCGCGTGGGTGATCGCCATCATTCTGATGCTGGCCGGGGTCGCGTCGATCTTCACGCTGCCGATCTCGCAGTATCCGACGATCGCGCCGCCATCGATCCAGATCACCGCGAACTACCCGGGTGCTTCCGCGAAAACGGTGGAAGACACGGTGACGCAGGTGATCGAGCAGCAGATGAGCGGTCTCGACAACTTCCTGTACATGTCGTCGACCAGCGACGACTCGGGTAACGCGACGATCACGCTGACCTTCGCGCCGGGTACCAACGCCGACATCGCACAGGTTCAGGTGCAGAACAAGCTGTCGCTCGCGACGCCGGTTCTGCCGCAGGTCGTGCAGCAGCTCGGCCTTTCGGTGACGAAGTCGAGCAGCAGCTTCTTGCTGGTGCTCGCCTTCAACTCCGAAGACGGCAGCATGAACAAGTACGACCTCGCGAACTTCGTGGCGTCGCACGTGAAGGACCCGATCAGCCGGATCAACGGTGTCGGTACCGTCACGCTGTTCGGCTCGCAGTATGCGATGCGGATCTGGCTCGATGCCAACCGTCTGACGAACTACGGCCTCACGCCGGTTGACGTGTCGACTGCGATCGCCGCACAGAACGTGCAGATTGCAGGCGGCCAGATCGGCGGCACGCCGTCCACGCCGGGCACGATGCTGCAGGCGACGATCACCGAATCGACGCTGCTGCAGACGCCCGCGCAGTTCGGCGACATTCTGCTGAAGGTCAACCAGGACGGCTCGCAGGTTCGCCTGAAGGATGTCTCGAAGATCGAGCTCGGCGGCGAAAACTACAACTTCGACACGAAGTACAACGGTCAGCCGACCGCGGCACTCGGGATCCAGCTCGCGACCAACGCGAACGCACTGGCGACCGCGAAGGCCGTGCGCGCGAAGATCGACGAACTGGCACCGTTCTTCCCGCATGGCCTCGTCGTGAAGTACCCGTACGACACGACGCCGTTCGTGAAGCTGTCGATCGAGGAAGTGGTCAAGACGCTGCTCGAAGGTATCGTGCTGGTGTTCCTCGTGATGTATCTGTTCCTGCAGAACCTGCGGGCGACGATCATCCCGACGATCGCGGTGCCGGTCGTGTTGCTCGGCACATTCGCGGTCATGTCGGTGGTGGGCTTCTCGATCAACACGCTGTCGATGTTCGGCCTCGTGCTCGCGATCGGCCTGCTGGTGGACGATGCAATCGTGGTGGTGGAGAACGTCGAGCGGGTGATGGCCGAGGAGGGCCTGTCACCGAAGGAGGCGACCCGCAAGGCGATGGGCCAGATCACCGGCGCGCTGGTCGGTATCGCGCTCGTGCTGTCGGCCGTGTTCGTGCCGGTGGCGTTCTCCGGCGGGTCGGTCGGCGCGATCTATCGTCAGTTCTCGCTGACGATCGTGACGGCGATGGTGCTGTCGGTGCTCGTCGCGTTGATTCTGACGCCGGCACTGTGCGCGACGATCCTCAAGCCGATCCCGCAAGGGCATCACGAAGAGAAGAAGGGCTTCTTCGGCTGGTTCAACCGCACGTTCAACAACAGCCGCGACAAGTACCACGTCGGCGTGCACCACGTGATCAAGCGCTCGGGCCGCTGGCTCGTCATCTACCTGGTCGTGATCATCGCGGTCGGCCTGCTGTTCGTGCGCCTGCCGAAGTCGTTCCTGCCGGATGAAGACCAGGGCCTGATGTTCGTGATCGTGCAGACGCCGTCGGGCTCGACGCAGGAAACGACCGCGAAGACGCTGGCGAACATTTCCGACTACCTGCTGAAGGACGAGAAGGAAATCGTCGAATCGGCGTTCACGGTCAACGGCTTCAGCTTCGCCGGCCGCGGCCAGAACTCCGGTCTCGTGTTCGTTCGCCTGAAGGACTATTCGCAGCGTCAGCATGCGAACCAGAAGGTGCAGGCGCTGATCGGCCGGATGTTCGGGCGCTACGCGGGCTACAAGGACGCGATCGTGATCCCGTTCAACCCGCCGTCGATTCCTGAACTCGGTACGGCTGCCGGCTTCGACTTCGAGCTGACGGACAACGCGGGTCTCGGCCACGATGCACTGATGGCCGCGCGTAACCAGCTGCTCGGGATGGCCTCGAAGGATCCGACGCTGCAGGGCGTGCGCCCGAACGGCCTGAACGATACGCCGCAGTACAAGGTCAACATCGACCGCGAGAAGGCGAATGCGCTCGGTGTGACGGCGGATGCGATCGACCAGACGTTCTCGATCGCATGGGCGTCGAAGTACGTGAACAACTTCCTCGATACCGACGGCCGGATCAAGAAGGTTTACGTGCAGGCAGACGCGCCGTTCCGGATGACGCCGGACGACCTGAACATCTGGTACGTGCGCAACGGGTCGGGCGGGATGGTGCCGTTCAGCGCGTTCGCGACCGGTCACTGGACCTACGGTTCGCCGAAGCTCGAGCGCTACAACGGTGTGTCGGCGATGGAAATCCAGGGCCAGGCTTCTCCGGGCAAGTCGACCGGTCAGGCGATGGCAGCGATGGAGCAGCTCGCGAAGAAACTGCCGGTCGGTATCGGCTATTCGTGGACCGGCCTGTCGTTCCAGGAAATCCAGTCGGGTTCGCAGGCGCCGATCCTGTACGCGATCTCGATCCTCGTCGTGTTCCTGTGTCTCGCGGCGCTGTATGAAAGCTGGTCGATCCCGTTCTCGGTGATCATGGTGGTGCCGCTCGGCGTGATCGGCGCACTGCTCGCGGCAACGATGCGCGGCCTCGAGAACGACGTGTACTTCCAGGTCGGCCTGCTGACTACAGTGGGCTTGTCTGCGAAGAACGCGATTCTGATCGTCGAGTTCGCCCGCGAGTTGCAGGTAACCGAAAAGATGGGGCCGGTCGAGGCCGCGCTGGAGGCGGCGCGTCAGCGGCTGCGTCCGATCCTGATGACGTCGCTCGCGTTCATTCTCGGTGTGATGCCGCTCGCGATCAGTAACGGCGCGGGTTCGGCCAGTCAGCACGCGATCGGTACGGGCGTGATCGGCGGGATGCTGACGGCGACGTTCCTCGCGATCTTCATGATCCCGATGTTCTTCGTGAAGATCCGCGCGATCTTCGCCGGCGAGAAGGAAGATGCCGACGAAGCACTGCGTCTGGCTCAGGAGCACGCGCGCCATGAAGAGAAGCCGGGCAACGGCGACGAAGGCAACAAGGGACAGTGATGATGCAAAAACACGCTTTGACTGCAATCGCGGTCGCGCTCTTCGCCACGGGCTGTACGATGGCGCCGCATTACAAGCGGCCCGATGCACCCGTCGCGCAGACGTACCCGGCCGGCGGCGTCTACGCGACGCAGCCGGGGGCGGCCGGCGCGCGTAGCGCGAACGGCCAGGCGGCGACCGCCATCGGCTGGCGCGAGTTCTTCGTCGATCCGCGCCTGCAGCGGCTGATCGAGATCGCGCTGAAAAACAACCGCGACCTGCGCGTGTCGGTGCTGAACATCGAGGCGGCGCGCGCGCAGTACCAGATCACGCGCGCGGGGCTGTTCCCGACGCTCAGCGGCACCGGTACGGGCACGATCCAGCGCTATCCGCAGGCTGTTTCGCCTACTCAGACGGCGACGATCTCGCGCACCTATAACGTCGGCCTGTCGGCGTCGTGGGAGCTCGACCTGTTCGGCCGCGTGCAGAGCCTGAAGGACCAGGCGCTCGCGCAGTACCTGTCGACGTCTTATGCGCGGCAAGCGCAGGAGATCTCGCTGGTGTCGCAAGTGGCCGAGCAGTACCTGACGCTGCTGTCGACCGACGATCTGTTGAAGGTCACGGAGAACACGCTGAAGTCCGCGCAGGACTCGTACAACCTGACGAAGCTGCAGTTCGACAACGGCACGGGCTCCGAGCTCGAACTGCGTCAGGCTCAGACGGTGGTCGAGCAGGCGCTGTCGAACCAGCAGGCGCAAGCACGGGCACGCGCGCAGGCGCTGAACGCGCTGGTGCTGCTGATCGGCGAGCCGCTGCCGGACGACCTGCCGGCAGGCATGCCGCTCGACGCGCAGAACCTGCTGACGGACGTGCCGGCAGGCCTTCCGTCGGACCTGCTGACGCGTCGTCCCGACGTGATGCAGGCCGAGCAGACGCTGCTGGCCGCGAACGCGAACATCGGTGCAGCGCGCGCGGCGTTCTTCCCGAAGATCTCGCTGACCGCGGCGTTCGGCACGGCAAGCCCGACGCTCGGCGGCCTGTTCAAGGCCGGTACGGCGGCATGGTCGTTCGCGCCGAACATTGCGCTGCCGATCTTCGAGGGCGGCTCGAACATCGCGAACCTCGATCTTGCGCACGTGCAGAAGCGCATCGAGATCGCGAACTACGAGAAGGCGATCCAGTCGGCATTCCGCGAAGTGTCCGATGGCCTCGCCGCACGCGGCACGTACGACCAGCAGATCGCGGCGCTGGAGCGCAACGAGCATGCGCAGCAGCGACGTTTCGACCTGTCGGACCTGCGTTACAAGAATGGCGTCGACAGCTACCTGTCGGTGCTGACCGCGCAGACGGACCTGTACTCGGCACAGCAGTCGCTGATCAGCGCACGTCTGGCACGCTGGACGAACCTGGTCGACCTGTACCGTGCACTGGGCGGCGGGTGGATCCAGCGCGCGGGCGAGACGCCGCGTGCGCCGGATGCACCGGTCGACTACGACAAGGCGGCCGCTCCGGCGCCTGCGTCGGCAGCAGCGACGAACGGGTAAGCGCAAGGGAGGGCAGGCGCGGTTTGCCGCGCTTGTCCTTCGAACCGGCTGTATTCGGATACGAAAACGCCATGGACGAAAGTCCGTGGCGTTTTCTTTTGCGTGCTCGAATCGCGCGGTGCGACGACGGTTGAGGTGACGATGCGCGCATCGGGCTCCGGTGTCGCTTATTGCGCTTGGCCCGTCATCCTGCGTGGTCAACCGGCATCCCGTGCCGCGCCCGCGGGCGACCCGCTTTCACGCGCCATGACCGCCTGTTCCACCGTCCAACTGTCCAACTGCCCGCCGGTCCGAATATCCGCCTGTCCACCTGTCCGACCGATCATCGCGCACCATCCAAGCCTCCCCAAAGCAAAACGCCACGGCATGCCGTGGCGTTTTTCGTTACCGCTTCTTCGCGCCGTCGTCCGGCGCGTGGCGATCAGTGATGCACGTCGGCGGGGCGTCCGTCGAAGTCATGTCCGGCGCGGCGGATGTCGCAGCGCGCATCCTTCTCGCCTTTCACGCCGTTGAACACGATGTTCAGGATCACGGCCGTCGCCGATGCCAGCAGGATGCCGCTGTGCAGGATCGGGGCGAGCGCGGGCGGCAGCTTCGAGAAGAAGTGCGGCGACACGACCGGCACGAGGCCCATGCCGACGCTCACGGCGACGATGAACAGGTTGTGCGTGTTGTTCACGAAGTCGACCTTCGACAGCACCTTGATGCCGTTCGCAGCCACCATCCCGAACATCACGATGCCCGCACCGCCGAGCACGAACGGCGGCACCGATGCGACGACCTGCGCCATCTTCGGGAACAGGCCGAGCAGCACGAGGATCACGCCGCCGGTGGCGCACACGAACCGGCTCTTCACGCCCGTCACGCCGATCAGGCCGACGTTCTGCGAGAACGACGTATGCGGGAACGAGTTGAAGATGCCGCCGATCAGCGTGCCGAGGCCGTCGACGCGCAGGCCGCGCACGAGGCGCTCCTGGTTGACCGGGCGATCGACCATGTCGCCGACCGCGAGGAACATGCCGGTCGATTCGATGAACGTGACGAACATCACCGTGACCATCGTCACGATCGACAGCGGGTCGAAGTGCGGCAGGCCGAAGTGGAACGGCATCACGAAGCCGACCCACGGTGCGTGCGCGACGCCGTCGGTATTCACGCGGCCGATCGCGAAGGCGATCGCGAAGCCGGCGACGATGCCGAGCAGCACCGAGATGTTCGCGATGAAGCCGCGGCCGTACTTGTTGATCAGCAGGATCAGTGTCAGCACGAGCAGCGACAGGCCGAGATAGACGGGGCTGCCGTACTCGGGATTGCCGACGCCGCCGGCCGCCCAGTTGATGCCGACTTCCATCAGCGACAGCCCGATCACCGCGATCACGGTGCCGACGACCACTGGCGGGAAGAACCGCAACAGCTTGCCGATCATCGGCGCCAGCACGATGCCGATGATGCCGGCCGCGATGGTCGAGCCGAAGATGTCGAGGATGCCGAGGCCGGGGTTGGTGCCGATCGCGATCATCGGGCCGACTGCCGCGAACGTGCAGCCCATGATGACGGGCAGGCGGATCCCGAAGACCCACAGGCCGAGCGTCTGGATCAGCGTGGCGATGCCGCACGAAAACAGATCGGCGCTGATCAGAAACGCGATCTGGTCTTTCGGCAGCTTGAGCGCGGCGCCGACGATAAGCGGCACGGCGACAGCGCCGGCGTACATGACGAGGACGTGTTGCAGGCCAAGCGTTACCAGCTTGCCGGTCGGCAGCACTTCATCGCACGGATGGACCGTGTTCGATTGCATCTGTCTCACTCCATGATCTTGTTTTCGGGGTGATACGAAATTATTCGGAATGAATCCACGCAACAAGAGTGCTGGGTACTATTCCGTTCTTTGCTGGTTCGATATGCCATTTCGGCATGCAACAGGGTGTCGATCATCGGGAAACAGCCGCAGGAGTGAGGTTTCCCGGTTTTATAGCCCTTCAAAATAGCGCTGGCCCCCGTGTCAAATATAGGCCGCTTTATGGTGTGTATCGGGCGGGGTGCATAGTGGCAAAAAGTGCCTGGGAAAAATCGTGCCGGGTTAACCCGCGAACGGCCGCTTTTGCCCGCTAGGTGCAGCCGGGTGGAACCCGGCCGGCGACCGCGTTTTCGGCCTGCCTCGGTGGCGGCAAAAAACGGGGCGCGCATCGCGATCCCGTTATCATCGATATCCGTTCATACGAATCAGCCTTCACGTCATGCGCCTGCTCGGAATCGACCTTGGCACCGGCTCCGTCAAACTCGTCACGCTCGATGCCGATGGCGTCGAGCGCGCGGTCGCGAGCGAACCTTATGCGCTGTCGTCGCCGCAGCCCGGCTGGGCGGAGATTGCGCCCGACACATGGTGGCAGGCGCTCGTGCGCGCAGCCGCGCGGCTGCCGGCCGACGAACGTGCGCAGGTGGCCGCGATCGGGTTCTCGGGGCAGATGCACGGCGTCGTGCTGATCGACGCGGCGGGGCAGCCGGTGCGGCCCGCGCTGCTG
>NZ_JAAGPE010000388.1:0-7338 GCF_017104605.1 Burkholderia sp. Ac-20384
CGCCGGCGCGCTGGCCGCGCCAATCGCCGGGCGCCTGGCCGACCATCACGGCCCCGAGCGCGTCACGCGCATCGGCATCGGCATCGCGACGGTGTCGTTCGCGTCGATGGCCGCCGCGCCGCTGATGTCGCCGCATGCGCAGCTCGTGCTGCTCGCGGTCGCGACGATCGGCTTCGACCTCGGCGTACAGGCCACGTTGATCGCACACCAGGCGATCGTCTACCGGATCGACCCCGCGTCGCGCAGCCGCCTCAACGCGGTGCTGTTCGTCGGCATGTTCATCGGGATGGCGGCCGGCGCCGCGATCGGCAGTTTGTTGCTCGCGCAACTGGGCTGGAATGCGGTGACCGCGCTGGCCGTCGTCACGTCGCTGGCTGCGCTCGCCGTGCGGATCTGGCGCCACTGAATTTCCGCGCCGCACACACCTGGCGGGCAGGCCCACAAGGGCTTGCCCGCCTTTTCTTTTATTTTCGATCGGCGCACGCATGACGCCGCGCAGCCCGGCAGATTCGTGCACATTCGGCATGAAAAACGCCCATCCCGCGCAAGGTCCGCACCGGCTCGAACGAATGTCCAGTTCAACCAATTATTTTTCCGGCGACCGTACGCATCGATGCGAAAACGTCGGACGATTCGATGCGCCCCGCCATGCGGCGCTCACCCATCCGGCCCCACCGCACAGCCCCGTTTTATCAGGGGATTCCCGGTATTTTTTCGCATTTTCTTCGAAATAACGGGTGACATACTTGCCCCCCGTTGCGCTCCGGTGCGAGCGCGCTTCCAGATCCTGCCGGCCGCATGCCATGCACTGCGGTCCGCCGGGGTCGCACGACATGAACAATTTCGACACTACGATCCAGATCTTCCTCACCCACATCACGTTCGGTCCGCTGATGAATCACGCGATCCGCGTGATTGCGGGCCTGTACACCTTCAAGGGCTTCGTGCTCATCCCCGTGCTGTGCTGGCTGTGGTTCCAGCCGGGCCCGAACCGCGAGCGGCAGCGCGAGCTGGTCGTCGCGACAATCGCAAGCGGGCTCATCGCGCTCGCGTTCGGCCGGCTGCTCGCCCAGGTGCTGCCGTTCCGCGTGCGGCCGATCTACAACCCCGACCTGCACCTGCACTTCCCGTCCGCAGGACTGCGCGCAGCCACGCTGCAGGCATGGAGTTCGTTTCCGAGCGATCACGCGATGCTGTGGATGGCGATCGCCACCGGCATCTTCATCATCGCGCGCCGCGTCGGCGTGCTGGCACTGGTGTATGCGGTCGTGTTCATCTGCGTGCCGCGCGCGTATCTCGGCTTTCACTACCCGACCGACCTGATCGCGGGCGCCGCGATCGGCATCGCGATCGCGTGGCTGCTGACGCGCGACCCGATCCGCTCGCGCTTCGCGCCACAGGTGCTGGCGGCGATCCGGCGCTTTCCCGCGCCGGCCTATACGCTCGCGTTCCTGCTGTGCTTCGAGTTGATCACGCAGTTCGACGAACTGCTGACGCTCGCGCAGTCGGCCACCCACACGATGTAACGGGGAGACGCCGCGATGCTGCCGCTGCTTACGTTCCGCCGTCGCCCCGGCACGCGCTGCCGGCCATGCGCGGCATCCGCGCGCCGCGCATCAGCCGCGCCGGTCAGTCGCGATCAGGCGCACCCAGCGGAAAGAACGAGCGAAACGGCCGCGCCTCGTCGACCGCGCGCGCGAACGACGGCCGCGCCAGCAGACGCCGACGGTACGCAATCACGTTTGCGAACGACGGATCGATCCGGTGCGTCCAGTCCGCGTAGAACAGGAACGGCGCCGCGCCGCAGTCGGCGAGGCTGAAGCGGTCGCCGGCCGCCCATTCGCGATCGGCCATCTTCTTGTCAAGCCACGCATACGACGTGTCGAGCATCGCACGCGCATCGGCGACACCGCGCGCATCGCGCTCGGCTTCCGGCCGCAGCGCGTCGTGCACGACCTTCTGCTGCGGCGTCGACACGTAGTTGTCGAAGAAACGATCCATCATCCGCACCTCGAGCGCCGCGTGCGGATCGTCGGGCAACAGGCGCACGGGGCCCGGATGGTTCAGGCCGAGATACTCGATGATGATCGATGCCTCGACCACCGTGCGGCCGGCATCGACGAGCACCGGAAAGCGCTTCAGCGGCCACAGTGCGGTCAGCTCCTGCATCGGCTTCGGATCGTCGTGCGCGAGCACGCGATACTCGAACGGCGTGCCGTTCTCGTACAGCGCGGTCAGCACCTTCTGGCAGTAAGACGAAAAGGGATGGGCGTATAGCGTCGGCATCATCGTGCGGTCTCTCAGGGTTTCGGCACCGCGCGATGCGGCGCCACGTGATCGGATACCTTGACGACGAACGGCACGCGGCCGTTTCGACAGCGGCACGGAATTTTTTTGTAGTACGACTGACTCGGACCGCTACGACCGACCGTCCATCACGACGCGGCCTTCGGCACGCCAGCGCAGCATCCCGCCTCCTAGATTCGCCACCGTATCGAAGCCGGCCTTCAGCAGAATGACGGTCGCCTGCGCGGATCGCCCACCGGCCCGGCACACGGTCACGACCGGCCGGTCGCGCGCGATCTCGCCGGCGCGTGCGGCCAGTTCGCCGAGCGGAATCGGCGTTGCGCCGGGCAGGTGGCCGAGCGGGCCCGTGAATTCGTCCGGCTCGCGCACGTCGACGACCTGCACCGCCGGCAGGTGATCCTCGAGCCATTGCGGATCGATTTCCCAGAACCCGGCGAACGTATAGACGAGCGGCGCCCAGTCGGGCGCGGCCTGCACATCGGGCGCGTTCGCGGCGACGCCGCACTGCAGGTTCGCCGGCACCGCGACGTCGATCTGGCGCGGATGCGCGAGCCCGAGGTTGCGCATGTAGCCCGCAAAATCGTCTTCGCTCAGATCGCCGCCGAGACGCGGATTGAAGCGCCGCTCCTCGCCGACGCTCGTCACCGTGAGCCCGCGATAGTCGTGCGCCGGATACAGCAGGCACGCGGCCGGCAGCGTGAAGAGCCGGCCGTGCACCGCGCGATACAGCGCGCGCGGGTCGCCCTGCTGGAAGTCGGTGCGGCCCGTGCCGCGGATCAGCAGGCAATCGCCGGTGAACGCCATCGATTCGTCGTCGAGCACGAGGCTGATGCAGCCGCTCGTGTGGCCGGGCGTCGCGCGCACGGTCACGTAGCGCGCGCCGAACGCGCAGCGGTCGCCGTCGTTCAGGTAGCGATCGGCGCCCTGCGCGCCGCTCGCGGCCGAGATCGCGATCGTGCTGCCCGTGCGCTGCTTCAACAGCCACGCGCCCGTCACGTGGTCGGCATGCACGTGCGTGTCGACGGTCGCGACGAGCCGCAGCCCGAGCTCGTCGAGCAGCGCCGCGTCGCGGCGCACCTGCTCGAACACGGGGTCGATCAGCACCGCTTCGCGCGACGCGCGGTCGGCGAGCAGGTACGTGTACGTCGACGATTGCGGGTCGAAGAGTTGCCGGAAGATCATCGCGAAGTCGCTCCGTCGCGGGTGGATGCTTGTTTGATGTGTGCTTGCTGCCGTCGTCCGGCCCGCGCCGCGACTGCCGCTGTCGCGCGGGCCGCCCCGTCGTGGTCCTGCAGGGCCGGCATCCGGCCGGCCCGGCGCGTCAGCTCGGTTGCGTCACGTAGCGCAGGTACGGCTTCAGCGTCCGGAAGCCGTCCGGATACTTCTGCTTCGCCGCATCGTCCGACACCGACGTCGGAATGATGACATCGTCACCGGGCTTCCAGTTCACCGGCGTCGCCACCGTATGCTTCGCGTTGAGCTGCAGCGCGTCGAGCAGGCGCAGCACCTCGTCGAAATTGCGCCCTGCGCTCATCGGATAGACGAGCATCGCCTTGACCTTCTTGTCCGGGCCGATGATGAAGACCGAGCGCACGGTCGCGTTGTCGACCGCCGTGCGCGGGCCGCCGCTCGCATTCGGATGAATCATGTCGTACAGCTTCGCGACCGTCAGCTCGTCGTCGCCGATCAGCGGATAGTTGACCGCGTGCCCCTGCGTTTCAGCGATATCCGCCACCCACTTCCGGTGATCGCTGACCGGATCGATCGACAGCCCGATGATCTTCGTGTTGCGCTTGTCGAATTCCGGCTTGAGCCCGGCCATGTAGCCGAGTTCGGTCGTGCACACCGGCGTGAAATCCTTCGGATGGGAAAACAGGATCGCCCAGTGGTCGCCGATCCATTCATGAAAGCGGATCGTTCCCTCGGTGGTCTCCGCGGTGAAATCGGGCGCGTCCTCGCCTAGTCGAATCGACATGTTCGTCTCCATCAAGTGGGAATCGTCACGACGCCGGCGCCGCGGCTTGCGCGCGACGCGCGAACGTCCGCGCGCGAAGTGCCGGCATGGCACATGCCGGGTTCCACGCGTTCATATAGCCTAGTTCAAAATGCGCGCGCCACCGGCATGCGGCGTGCGACATTCCGTCGTGCCGTGGCCGATTCCGACGACGAATGCGATGCGGCAGGACGTTGCACCGCACCCGGTCGCCGGGACGCACTGACTTACACTACCGGCTGTTCTCGTCTTACGTTCACAGGAATTCCACCGACATGTCGATGACGATCGATCCTAAGCAGGCCGCCGCGCTGCTGGCCGTCGCCGACACGGGCAGCTTCGAGCAGGCGGCCGTACGGCTGCACGTAACCGCATCCGCCGTCACGCAGCGGGTCCGCGCGCTGGAGGCGAGCCTCGGCACGCCGCTCGTGCTGCGCACGCGGCCGTGCCGCCCGACGGTGGCCGGGCAGCGCGTGCTGCAGCACCTGCGCCGCGTCGCGCTGCTGCAGGCCGACCTGCAGAGCACGCTCGCGACCGAGCGCGAATCGCCGATCTCCGTCACGATCGCGCTCAATTCCGACAGCCTCGGCACGTGGTTTCTGCCGGCACTGACCTCCGTGCTCGCGGGCGAGCGCATCCTGTTCGAGCTGATCGTCGAAGATCAGGACCACACGTTCGCGTTGCTCGAAAGCGGGATGGCGGTCGGCTGCGTGACGACCGAGCCGAAGCCGATGCGCGGCTGCCTCGCGACGCCGCTCGGCACGATGCGCTACCGGCTGCTCGCGGCCGCCGCGTTCGCGGTGCGCTGGTTTCCGCGCGGGCTGAACCGCACGAGCGCGCGCAAGGCGCCCGTCGTCGCGTATTCGCGGCGCGATACGCTGCAGTCGTCGTTCCTGAAGGAGAAGTTCGGGTTGCCCGAGGGCGCGTACCCGTGCCACTACGTGCCGGGCACGCATTCGCATTTCGCGGCGGTGCGGCACGGGCTCGGCTACGCGATGGTGCCGGAACCGCTGATCGGCAGTGCGCCGCTCGACGCGCAAGGGCTCGTCGATCTCGCGCCCGCGCATCCGACCGACGTCACGCTGTACTGGCACGCGTGGACCGTGCAGTCGCCGACGATGGCGTCATTGTCCGAGCGGGTAGTCGAAGCCGCGCGCCGGCTGCTCGCGCCGCTGCCGTGACGCGCGTGTGAGCGACACCGTCGACGCGGTGGGCGGTGGGCGGTGGGCGGTGGGCGGTGGACGGTGGACGACGCGGTACACCTGGCGACGAGAATCCCCGCCGCGCCGCCTATACTTTTTCCATCGGCCTCGCGCACGCGCCGCGCGGCCGATCACGCACATCCGGCCGCGCCCTTTCCCGCAAGGAGAACATCATGTCTCGCCGCTACATCGATTGCCGCGAGTTTCCCAGCGCGATGAATTGCTCGGTCGCGATTTCTGCCGACTCCGATAACGAATTGCTGGAGGCCGCCGTGCAACATGCGGTCCTGGTGCACCAGCACACCGACAGCGCCGAACTGCGCACGCAACTGCAAGCGCTGTTCCGCGACGGCACACCGCCCGCCGATGCACCCCGGCAAGCGTAATCCGCCGGCTCGCCCGATATCGACAGACGGGTTGCCACGTCGCCCCCGTCGCCTCTCCACCTCCTGCTTCGCGCCACATCGGGCCGGCGTCCCCGCCGGCCGGCGCATTCCACCTTACGCGCGGCGCTGCGCGAAATACGCACCGACCGCGTCGATGAACGTATCGATATCCGCGCGCGACACGTCGCAGTGCGTGACGAAGCGCGACGCGTACAGCATCTGCGTGAGGATCCCGCGCGCCTTGAGCCACGCCTCGAGCGGCGCGCAATCGGCTTCGGGGAATTGCGCGAACACCATGTTCGTCGCGTGCGACAGCACCTTCACGGTGTCGATGCGCGCGAGGCCTGCGGCGAGATGCGCGGCGTTCGCGTGATCGTCCGCGAGCCGCTCGACATTGTGGTCGAGCGCATACAGGCAGGCCGCGGCGAGAATGCCCGACTGCCGCATCGCGCCGCCGAGCACCTTGCGCCAGCGCTGCGCGCGCTCGATCAGCGCGCGGTTGCCGACCAGCACCGAGCCGACCGGCGCGCCGAGCCCTTTCGAGAAGCAGATCGACACGCTGTCGAACGGCGCGCTCAGCTCGGCGATCGAACGGCCCGACGCGACGGCCGCGTTGCACACGCGTGCGCCGTCCAGATGCAGCGACAACCCGCGGCTGCGCGCGAACGCGGTGGCTTCCTGCACATAGCCTTCGGGCAAGACCTGGCCGCCGATCGTGTTTTCGAGTGCGAGCAGGCGCGTGCGGGCGAAGTGATTGTCGATCGGCTTGATCGCCGCGGCGATCTTCGCGAGCGGCAGCGTGCCGTCCGGCGCGTTCTCGATCGGCTGCGGCTGGATGCTGCCCAGCACGGCCGCGCCGCCACCTTCGTACTTGTAGGTGTGTGCGAGCTGGCCGACGATGTACTCGTCGCCGCGCTCGCAATGGGCCATCAGCGCGGCCAGGTTGCTCTGCGTGCCGCTCGGAAAGAACAGGCCGGCTTCCTTGCCGGCCCGCTCGGCCATCACCGCCTGCAGGCGCAGCACGGTCGGGTCGTCACCCCATACGTCGTCGCCGGTTTCGGCGGCAGTCATCGCGGCCAGCATTGCCTGGCTCGGACGTGTCACGGTATCGCTGCGTAAATCGATCATCGCTGAATCCTGAGTAAACGCGGACCGGAACCGATGCGCCCGGCCCTGCCGAAACGAGACTCAGAGTGTACGCAATTCACGCAGCGTGTGTGTACCGGCGATCGATGCGCGCATGGCGCACTTGGCGCGCCATGCCGCACGACGCCGCCCGGGCTGCCGTCAGTAACGCGGCGGCGGCGGCTGAACGCCCGCCGGCGGCATCGGCGGCGCCGCACGCGGTGCGCCGCCATATCCGCCACCGCCATACCCGCCACCGCCGCCACCGCCGCTCATCCCGCCCGGCACCGGCACGCGGTTGCCGGTTGCATACATGCACTGCAGG
>NZ_JAAGPE010000389.1:0-7394 GCF_017104605.1 Burkholderia sp. Ac-20384
TTCAGGCCAGCCTCGGCTTCCTTCAAGATGCTGATGATTTGCTCTTCGGTGAATCGCTTTTTCATTGCCGTTCCTCTCTGGAACGGACTCTACACCGTCACCGTACTAAACGCGGGGAGCAGGTCAGGTGTTCCACCGCTATGGCAAGCGCGTGAAGCTCACCGACGAAGGCCGCCGCTACCTGGACACCGTGCGCGCGGCGTTCGACAGCATCGCGCTCGCGACCGAGCAGCTGCGCAACACGGGCGCGGCACGCGTGCTGCGCATCAATGCGCTGCCGACCTTCGCGATGAAATGGCTGCTGCCGCGCCTGTCGCGGTTCCAGCGCGACGTGCCGAACGTCGAGCTGAAGCTGTCGACGTCGAATGCGCCGCTCGACACGCTCGACGGCTTCGATGTCGCGATCCGCCGTGGCCCCGGCCACTGGCCGAACTGCACGAGCGGCCACTTCCTCGACGAAAGCGTGATCCCCGTCTGCAGCCCCGCGCTGCTCAAGCGCGTGCCGATCGCGCGCGCGGACGATCTCGCGCGCCATGTGCTGCTGCATTCGGATACGCGGCCGGAAGGCTGGCGCGACTGGTTCGCGGCGGCCGGCGTGACGATGAAGGGGCGCAAGCGGCAGTCGTTCGACCACTTTTACCTGGCGCTGCAGGCGGCCGTCGACGGCCTGGGCGTCGCGCTCGGCCCGTTGCCGCTGATCGACGACGAACTCGCGAGCGGCCGGCTGGTGATGCCGCTGGAGGGGCCGCGCATCGCGACGCGCAGCTACTGGTGGATCGCGCCGCGCGCGCCGGCCGACGATCCGCTCGTCGCGCAGTTCTGCGCGTGGCTGCAAACGCAGTCGAACGTCGGCGCGTAGCGCCGCGACGTTCGACGCGGAAGATGACGCGGGCGGCACGACACCGCCCGCCGGAAGCTCAGACCACCGGGCCCGGTTCCTTTTCCTTGCGCAGGATCGCGTACAGGATGATCGCGCCGAACGTCGCGGTGCCGATCCCGCCGAGCCCGAAGCCGCCGATCTTCAGCGAGAAGTCGCCGGCGCCGAGCACCAGCGTGACGGCCGCGACGATCAGGTTGCGGTTGTCGGAGAAGTCGACCTTGTTGACGACCCAGATCCGCGCGCCGGTCACCGCGATCAGCCCGAACACGACGATCGATACGCCGCCGAGCACGGGGCCCGGAATCGTCTGGATCACCGCGCCGAACTTCGGCGAGAAGCCGAGCACGATCGCGATCACCGCGGCGACCGCGAACACGAGCGTCGAGTAGATCCGCGTGACGGCCATCACGCCGATGTTCTCCGCGTAGGTCGTCACGCCCGTGCCGCCGACGCTGCCCGACACGATCGTCGCAAGCCCGTCGCCGATGAACGCGCGGCCCACGTAGCGATCGAGGCTGGTGCCCGTCATCGCGCTGACGGCCTTGATGTGGCCGAGGTTTTCCGCAACCAGGATCACCGCGATCGGCGCCAGCATCAGCATCGCGTGCGGATCGAACACCGGCGCGCGGAAGCTCGGTACCCCGAACCAGGCCGCATGCTCGACGATCGAGAAATCAATCGGCTTGCCGAGCCCCATCCCGTTGGTCACGACCGCGTAGATCACATAGGCGATTACCAGCCCGACGAGGATCAGCAGGCGCTGCACCATGCCGCGCGAGAACACCGCGACGCCACCGACGCACAGCACCGTGACGAGCGCCATCACCGATTCGAAGGTCGACCCGGACACGCCCTTGACCGCGATCGGCGCCAGGTTCAGCCCGATCACCGCGACCACCGCGCCGGTCACGACGGGCGGCATCAGCGTCTCGATCCAGTTCGTGCCGATCGCCTGCACCAGCGCGCCGATCGCGACGTACACGACGCCGCACGCGATGATCCCGCCGAGCGCGACCGGGATGTTCGGGTTCGGGCCGCTGCCGCCGTAGCCGGTCACCGCGATCACGAGGCCGATGAACGCGAAGCTCGAGCCGAGGTAGCTCGGCACGCGGCCGCCGACCAGCACGAAGAACAGCAGCGTGCCGATGCCCGACATAAAGATGCACAGGTTCGGGTCGAAGCCCATCAGCAGCGGCGCGAGCACGGTCGAGCCGAACATCGCGACGACGTGCTGCACGCCCATCGCGACCATCTGCGGCCACGCGAGGCGCTCGTCGGGGCCGACCACGCGCGAGGCCGCGCCGGTCGATTGCACCCGCCAGCGCGGGAAGTAGGAATCGGACATGGGGAAAAGGGCTCCTGTCAGTCGGTCGCCGGCTGCGGAGGATGCGCCGGTCTGGAATCTGGCGCGAGTTTACGGAGCGGAAATGGGGCTGGCAAGCGGGCTGATGGACGGGCTGAAAAGCGGGTCGCCGAGCGGGGCCGCGATCACGATGCGCGGCTTGCGGCGTGTGTGAAACGGGGCACGATGACGTGCCCCGGTGAAGCGCCCGCCCGCGCGGGGAAATACGCGTGCAGCGACCGACGCCGGCCGCGACGCAAGCGTGCGCTCACATCGCGGCCGGCGCGGCGACCATCAGGGGTTGATGTACTGGAACAGCGACAGGTTCTGCAGCTGCGCGTACGCCTTCTGCGAGCCCGTCAGCGCGTTCTGCATCTGCAGGAACTGGCTGATCGTCGACACCATGTTGGTGCTCGTCAGGTCGGACAGGTTGCTGGTGACCTGCAGCGTATTGGTCTGGTTCACGGTCTGCATCGCCTTGACTTCCTGTTCGCGGCCGCCGACCGACGCCTGAACGGTGAGGACGTTCGTCATCATGTTGTTCAGCTTCGTCGTGCCGGTGGTCATCGCGTTCTGGAGCGCGGCGGCGGCAGTCGTGTTGTTGCTGACCGGCACCTTCAGCGCGGCGATCATCGAGTCGAGCGCCGCGAACACGTCGGTGCCGGCCTGCGGCGCCGGCGTGACCGTGAACGAATCGCCGGGCGCCGGGTTGCCCGATACGGGCACCGACAGGCCGTTGCCGAGCGCGATCCCGGCGCCGGCCGTGTACGGCTGCGCGGCGGTCGTGGTCGGCGGCGTGACGGAATTGTCGGTGACCGTATAGGTCGGCGCGGCGGCCGTGCCGCCGAACCCGATCGTGAACTGGTGCGTGTTGGTCGCGGCCGACGGGCTCGTGATCGTCACCGCGCCGATCGTGCCCGTGCCCGTGTTGCCCATGCCGGCGGCCGGTACCGGCAGGCTGCCGAGCATCGGCACCGACAGGAACACGCTCGCGCCGTTGTCGCCCTGCGCGATCGAGCGCGAGTCGGCGATCTGCACCTGCCGCGAACCCGTGTCGCCGCTGTAGGTCACGCCGCCGCCCGGTGCGTTCGAGAACGGCGCCGTGGCCGTCTTGAAGCCCGCGTACAGGTAGTTGCCCGCGCCGTCCGTCGAGTTCGCAAGCGTCAGCAGCTGGTCGCGATAGCCCTGCAGCTGCGTAGCCGATGCCGCGCGATCGCTGTCGGACAGCGAGCCGTCGCCGGCCCGGATCACGACCGTGTGAATGCTGTTCAGCAGGCTGCTGACGCTGATGAGCGACTGGTCTTCCGCCTGCAGCGAGGACAGCGCGGTGTTCTGGTTCGCCGAATACTGCGACAGCGTCGCCGACGTCATCGACAGCTGCACCGCCTGCGCCGCGCCGAGCGGGTTGTCCGCCGGGGTCGACAGGCTCACGCCGCTCGAGATCTGCTGGTACAGCTGCGAGAGCTGCGCCTGCTGATCGTTCATCGACGCGACGTTCATCTGGTAGAACTGGGTGGTGGAAATGCGCATGGCTTCGATCCCCGAAATCAGTTGAACAGGCCAAGCACGGTCTGGAACAGGGTCGACGCGGTCTGGATCACCTTCGCGTTCGCCTGGTAGAGCTGCTGGTACTGCATCAGGTTGGCCGCTTCCTCGTTCTGGTTCACACCCGACACCGACTGCTGCGCTTCCGTGATCTGGCCGATCAGCGAGGTCTGCGCGGCGCTCGACGACTTCAGCTGGCTCGTCGTGTTGCCGATGTTGTTCACGTAGTTCGCATACGCGCCGGTCAGCGTGGTCGTGCCGCCGCCGAGCGACTTCGCGCTGACGAGCTTCGACAGCGCGAGCGCGTTGCTGCCGTCGTTCGTGCCGCCCGTGTTCGGCGCGACCTTGAACGTGTCGCCCGCTGCCGGCGTGCCCGACACCGTGACCGTGACGCCGGCCGTCAGCGTGATCGGCGAGCCGGACTGGTACGGCTGCGCGGCGCTGGTCGTCGGCGGTACGGCCGTGTTGTCGGTGACCGTGTAGGTCGGGCTGGCGGTCGTGCCGCCCATCGTGATCGTGTAGTTGTGCGGGTTGGCCGCGGCCGTCGCGCTCGTGACCGACAGCCCGCCGATCGTGCCGTTGCCGGTGTTCGTCGTGGTGGCCGACGGCACGAACGGTGCCGCTGCCGCGATCGCCGAGCCGTTCGACGTCGCGAGGCCAAAGCCGTTCAGCGCGCCGCGCGTCGGCTGCACGGTGAACTTGTCGCCGGCGTTCATCGAGCCGGACGAGAACGAGAAGTTCAGCCCGCCGATCGACCCCGGCATCGTGTTCGACGTGCCGACCACCGCGCCGCTCGCACGGTCGGTCAGCGTGTACTTGGCGCCGTCGTACGACAGCGTGTAGTCGCTCGTGGTCGGCTGCGACGCGTTCGCGAACGACACGGACAGCGCCGCGTTGCCGGTATTGCCCTGGTTCGCGTACGTGATCGGGCTACCGGTCGTGAACAGGTTGCCGCCGACGTTGCCCGACAGGTCGATGCCGAGCGCGTTCTGCGCGTTGACCTGCGCGGCGAAGCTGGTCGCGATTGCGCCGAGCTGCGCTTCGGCCGGGTCGAGCGTCTGGCTGCGGAACGCGAGCAGGCCGCCGAGCGTGCCGCCCGACAGCGACGCGTCGGACAGCGCCTGGTTCGGCCCCTGCGGGTTCGCGCCGGCGATGCCCTGCGACACGACGGTCAGTTCGCTCGGATCGGACGGCGACGTGACGGCCGCGAGCTGGTAGCTCTTGTCCGCGACGACGAGCGGCGTGCCGCCCGCGAGAAACACGCTGTAGCCGTCGCTGTTGCGCACCACCTGCACGCCGGCGAGGTTCGACAGGTTCGACACCGCGAGGTCGCGCTGGTCCATCAGCTGGTTCGGCGGTTGCCCCTGGCTGCTCGCGGACGCGATCTGCTGGTTCAGCTGCGCGATCTGCGCGGTGTACGCGTTGATCTGCGTAACGGTGCTCGAGATCTGCGTATTGACGCTCTGGCGCAGCGCATCGTACTGCTGGCCGGCCGCGGTGATCTGGTTCGCGAGCGTCTGCGCATTGCTCATCGCGGTCTGCCGCACCGACGAGTCGGACGCGCTGTTCGCGACGTTCTGCAGCCCGGTGAAGTAACTCGTGATCGCGGTCGAGATGCCCGACGTCGGGTTGCCGACGTAGTTGTTCAGCTGCGTGACGAGCGAATACCACGTCGACAGCGCGCCGCTCTGCGTCTGCGCGCCGTTCAGCTGGTCGCTCAGGTACTGGCTGTACTGCCGCTGCACGGTGACGGTATTCACGCCCTGCGGCATGTAGCCGCTGCTGGTGTACTGGCCGCTCGCCTCGGAATAAACGGGGCGTTCGACCGAATAGCCCGGCGTCGCCGCATTGCTGATGTTGTTGCCGGTCGTCGTGAGGCCCCAGAGCGCGGAATTCAGGCCGCTGACGCCGAGGTTCATGAGTGTGTTGGACATGCGCGATCCTGATGAGCCGACCGCGCGTCGCGGCCGCCGGGTTGCGTGACTCCCGGTATAACGGCCGCCCATCGAAAAAATTGAGGAAAAAATGCACGCGCGACGCACACTCGCGCGTCGCCGGTTCAAGCGTGCGGCCGAAGGTGCCGCAAACGCCGTGCGGGCCGCCCCGGGCGGGGCCGGCCGCCGCTTGCGCGTCAGGCCCGCGCGAGCGAGCGACGCTTCATTTCGAGCTGCGTGATCAGCCGTTGCAGCGTGTTTTCCGCACTGCCCGGCAGCGACATGTAGCGGAAGCCGAGCTGGTAGCGCCGCGACCCGTTCGGCATCTGCGTCGAACGCTGCGACACGAGCTGCAGGTCGAGCGACAGCTTGCCGTGGCCGGTCAGCTCGAGCTCGACGTCGGGCAGCGTCGTGCCGACCTCGAGCGCCTCGACGCGCTCGTCGGCCGTGCGCAGCCCCACGCCGCCGAGCGACAGGTTATGCACCTCGAACAGGAAGCTTTCGCCGTCCGGCAGCTTGCCGCGGCACAGGAACGGATCGACGATCGGCGCATCGACGCGGAAATACTCGCGGCGCTGGATGCACATCAGCACGTCGGGGAAATCGGCGACGAACGCGGGCAGCCCCTCGTAGCGCGTCTCGCGCGGCGTGCCCGTGGAGAATTCGACCCGCACGCCCTCCGGCGCGGCCGCGAACGTGCAGTGCGACGCGCCGAGGATGCTGGCGTTCTGCTCGGATAGCGCACCCCAGTCGAACGTGAACGTCCGCGCGCCGACATCCACCTCGAGCAGGCGCGTGACAAGCTGGCCACCCGGGTACTGGACGGTCAGGAAATCGCCGCGATTGACGAGGTTGCGCAGCTGCACGCCGATTTCCAGCGGATTGCGGCGGGCATAGTCGGGCCCGGAGTGGCCTGCATCCAGGCTGGGGTCCGTCGACGTTTCGATATTCATGGCTAGCCGGTCTTTCTTGTCATGGGCGCCCGGGCAACCGGTGCGCAATAAAACCGGGCCAGAACGGGGGCCCGGTCGCAGGTCTCTCACACTTAGCGGCAGTGCTGACCGAAAGTTTAGATCGAATTGGGGATTTTTTTCGCGCAAACGTTGAAACCGCGCGCGGCGGGCTGCCGGGCGCGGTCCAGAGGGTACAACGGCGGTCGCCGGCGGGCCGGTCAGCCGATCTGCTGCATGATCGAAATCAGCTTCTTCGCGTAGTTCGGGTCGGTCGCGTAGCCGGCCTTCTGCATCCCGTGCGCGAAGCCTTCGACGCTGCGGCTCGCGCTCAGCACGCCCGAGTAGCGCGGGTTGTTCTTCAGCAGGTTCGCGTAATCGGTCATCGCGTGCTCGTACGAATCGTACGCGCGGAATTTCGCGACCACGCGACGCGGCGTGCCGTTCACGTATTCCGTGGTCAGCGCCGACACCGTGCGGCCGGTCCAGCCCTTGGTCGCCTTGATGCCGAAGACGTTGTAGCTCGTCGTACCGTCGCCCGCGCGGATCTCGCGCTTGCCCCAGCCCGATTCGAGCGCGGCCTGGCCGACGATGAAGCGCGCCGGAATGCCGGTCGCCGCCCTGGCCGCCTGCGCCCGGGCCGCCAGCCGGTCGCCGACCCCGTCGGCGTCCTGCACGCCCCTCCCGCCCTGCCGCGGCTGCGTCAGCGCGCTCCCGGCCGATCCGCCCCTCGTCCCCGCCAC
>NZ_JAAGPE010000390.1:0-7318 GCF_017104605.1 Burkholderia sp. Ac-20384
TTTGGAACCGTCCGCATGAAAGCTTCCCGTTTCTTTATCGGCACCCTGAAAGAAGCACCCGCCGACGCAGAGATCGTCAGCCACAAGCTGATGGTGCGCGCCGGCATGATCCGTCGCGTCGCCGGCGTGAGGGTACTGGCGCTCTGCGACGATGAACGGTTGCTGCTTGCCTTGCGGGCCGAGGAACAGCACGTCGCCCTCCATCGGCAGGCACTCGATCGGCGGCAACGCGAGGAACGCGTCGGCCGAGCCGCGGGGCATCAGTTGCTTGATCTGGCGAGTGGCGGCTTCGGTCCACTCGATGTCGAGTTGAATGTTGCTCATGCTGTCCTCCGCACCGGGGTGCGCACGGGTGGAAAATTTCGGTGCGCGACTTTAGCACAGCGCACGGGCACCGCAACCAAACAAGCCGAACCCGGTTGCCCGGATTCGGCTTTTTGCTTGTGCGGTGCCGCCGAACTTACTGGCTGGCAGCGTCTGCGGCCTTGGCAGCCTTCTTGCCGGCCTTCTTCGCAGCAGCCTTGTGGTGAGCAGCCTTCTTGCCGTGGTGATGCTCTTCCTGCATCGCCGGCTGAGCGGCTTCAGCCGCTTGCTGCTGTTGCAGCGCCTGTGCGCGCTGCTCGATCTCGGAGATCTTGGCCGGATCGGTAATCGTCTTGATTTCCGTGCTCTCTTGCGCATACGCTGCGCCAGTCAGCGCCGACATCGCTACCAGGATAGCCAGGGACGTCTTCTTCATTGCTTTACCTCCGCTAAGTGGTGATGAACCCGAGTGTTGCCGTTTTGTCTGGCGACTGCAATCGAGTGCGTGTCGAGTGTAACAAAAGTGACGGATCAATGTGCACCGGATCGTGGCGTGACGCAAGGCCCCGTTGAAGTGGCGCAACACTTCGCGTACTTCGTCACGCGGCTGCCATCGTCGCCGCCGCAGTGATTTCCGCTCCGGTTTCTCCGTAGCCGTCAGAACCATCCCAGCCATCGATAGACGTGGAACTGCGCAATGCCGACCAGTTCGTGAAGCGCCTGCTCGGCGTTGGCCAAATTACGCCAGCGCGGCAGCCAGCCTGTTTGCGCGCGCCGGCGATTCGCATAGACGGGCTGCGGATCGATCCCGAAACGGCGGAAATCGAGCAATGCGCGGCGCATCTGGTATGACGAAGTGACGAGAATGCGTGCGTCGTCATACTGTGAGCGTAGTATAGACGCAGTGAATTTCGCGTTTTCGTAGGTTGTGCGGCTATCCGGTTCCAGAACGAGGTCCGTGGGAGCAATGCCTTCGGCGACGAGTTGGCGCCCGTATACGGCAGCCTCGGTTTCGCCGTGATGCTGCGGGTCGCCGCCCGACATCACCACGGTGCAGCGCTCGGCCAGTTGCCTGCAGGTGCGGTAGAGCGCTGCGACCTTGTCGATGCGGGCAGTTCCGTCAGGTGGCGGCCGCAGCCCGAAGTCGGTGCGCTTCGTGCCGGCGCCGATGAGAATCAGCGTGGTCCGTCCGTGCATCTCCGGGTGCTCGACGGGTGCGACGCCCGACTCGGTCCAGGCGATCAGCGGTGCGGCGAGCCAGCCCGTCGCGAGCAGCCAGAACAGCGCAATGGCGGCGATCGAGATGATTCGTCGCCGCTTGCGGCAGAGCATGAAACAGATGAAGAGAAGTACAAATGAATCGAACAGAATCAATTTGATTGGGGTATGGTGTCTTTTTATGGACGGCTGACGATCCGGCCCTGACGCGACGCCGAACGTCGGCCTCCAGAATCGGTGGCGGTATCGGTGGGCGGAGACGCCGCCCGGCGCGCCGCTTCGCATTGTCGCTGCACTTTAAGAAAGAATCGAGATGGCCACGTATTCCAACGAAGCGGTGCTCGACGCATTGAGACGAGTGCAGTACCGCCAGGTACCGTGGGCACGCCGCCCGGGTGTGTTCGAGTATCTCCGTTCGCTCGGGCTGATGGACACGGTCAGGCAGAAAACCGTTGCCCCTGCGCCGGGCTTCCATGCACCGGTCGACATCGCCGTACTGACCGAAAGCGGTCGAGCCGAATTCTCGCGCCTCGAGCGCGACGAGAAATTACTTTCCTGGACCGATCGCCGCATGGCCGACTACGCATTGAGCGAAGCGAGTGCCGTGGCGATTCTCGAAAGCCGCCTGTAGCGGCCGATCATCCCGTCGCCCGCATCGCCGTACGGCTGGCGATGCCAAAAAAAAGCCCGTATCGCGAGGATACGGGCGTACCGGATACTTTTGCTGTTGCCACGCTGTGCTCATGGCAACGTTGTGACTCGTCGCGTGCGGCGCAGTTCCCGACCGCGGGCATTTTCTTTGGCTAAATCCCGAAATTGGCAGGACTACGGATGACGCGGCACGTCGGACGGCTGCGAGCCGATGCGCGCTCGCGCGTTGCTGGCGATGTCGCCACGCAGGTCGCCGCGCGGCACAGTCTGCCGGTTGGGCGGGTTGGCGGACGGTGGCTGGCGGAGGGTATTCCGATGGTCCTGCTGGCGATGAGGCGGCTTCACGCGATCGTCGGCGTGAGCTGGAGCGGACAACGCCAGGGAAATGACAATGCCGCATGCGACGAGCAGTGACATTGGTTTCATGGCGGGGCTCCCTTCAAGCCGTCGACGCGGCCTGTTGATATGTCGCTAAGGTAAGCGTGGGAGTGCAGGCTTGCTGTAAATATTGGTAAATAGATGTATCGCGGCACGACAACGGTAATCGACGGCAACGCAAGCGTCGCGAACAGGTCGCGTCGCAGAAAGAAACCGGGCGGCCGAAGCCGCCCGATCGAGCATTCGTTACGCCATCTTGACGGGCGCGCGCCAGGATTCCGGATTGGTCCAGAAGGCGCCGCGCAGCCGGTCGCGGCTCGGCGGTGCGGGCGGCTTCGCAGCGCTTGCGCCGATGCGCCCGCGCAGGGAGATCTGCCGGCCGCTCGTGCCGAGTCGCTTCACGATTTCGGCGAGCGTGCCGTCTGCCTGCCATTCGTCGAAGCGACGGCGGCAGGTCGGCGGCGACGGATAGCGGCCCGGCAGCTTCGACCATCCTTCACCCGTCGACAGCACCCACAGCACGGCGTTCACCACCGAGCGGGCTTCCACGCGGGGGCGGCCGCGCCGCTCACTCCGTGCGGGTTCAGAGCAAAACAGACCCTCGACCAGCGCCCACTCGTTATCTCTCAAATCGTCGAACAGCATCATGTCCTCACCTCAGCGAAGCTAACTCCGGTGCGCTGCCCTGCGCCGCGCACTCTTCAAGCACTCGATCGTCGAGTGCCGGGTGGGGGCGTCCGGTTGGCCGGCAGCGGCGTTTCTGCTCTTCCGTCCGACGAAACCTGCGCCCTGTGCGCCAGGTAATGCACGAAGCGTGCCATGTCGGAGGTAATTCCCTCGAGAGCCGCTTGGCAGCGAGCTAACGGCTAAGTCAGCTAGGGGCGTATAAGACGCCAAAATAACCCGGCAGCAAATCGGGACAATCACCAATCTTGTGCAGTTCGCCCGCACCACGTGCGTTCGCGGATGTATTGCACCGCAGCGAAACATGTGGGGCAGGTGCCTGATTCGTACATCGAAGCCGGATTCGCGCATTAAAATCGCGCATCGATATCGACGATTGATGAGGTCAGGAAATGAACGTCACGCTGCGCCAGCTTCGCGTCTTCATCGAGGTAGCGCGGCTCAAGAGCTTCAGTCGCGCGGGCGACGAGATCGGGCTCACGCAGTCCGCGGTCAGTCGCTGTGTGCGCGAGCTCGAGGCCGAGCTCGGGTTGAAGCTGATCGATCGCACGACGCGCGACGTGCAGCTGACCGATGTTGGGGCGAACCTGATCGCGAGCGTGTCCCGTTTGCTCGACGATCTCGACGACACGCTGCGCGAGATTCGCGAGATCGGTGAGCAGCGCCGCGGGCGGGTGATCGTCGCGGCCAGCCCGACGATCGCGTGCCGGCTGATGCCGCGCGTGGTTGCGTCGTGCGAGCGCGAGTTTCCGTTCGTGACGTTGGGTTTACGCGACGACGTGCAGAGCGACGTGTTGCGCAAGGTGAAGTCGAGCGAAGTCGATTTCGGCGTCGTGATCGGTCCGCTCACGGTGGCCGATCTCGTCTGCGAATCGTTGATGACCGATTCGTTCTGCCTCGTCGCGCGCGCCGACCATCCGCTTGCGGCGCGTGCCGAGGTGCCCTGGACGGCGCTGGACGGCGAGCGCCTCGTGCTCCTCGATCATGCGTCGGGAAGTCGGCCGCTGATCGATGCCGCGCTGGCCGCCCATCGTGTCAACGCGACGGTCATGCAGGAGCTCGGGCATTCGGCGACCGTGTTTGGCCTCGTCGAGGCCGGCGTCGGTGTAAGCGTGCAGCCGTGGCTGTCGCTGCCGCTACCTGCCGGCTCGACGCTCGTTGCACGGCCGCTCACGCCGCGCACCGAGCGCACGGTCGAACTCGTGCGCCGTCGCGACCGGTCGTTGTCGCCCGCTGCGCAGGCGATCTGGGAACTCGTGCGGCAGATGCCGGCGAGGGCGGAGGACCTCGACTGACGCCCGCCGACGTGCGCCTCTCCGGCTTGCGGGCCGGTACACTACGCGGATCGTGTTCCTCGAAGGTGGTGCTCGATGGCGCATTCTGCAGATTCTTTTCCGGCAGCCGGCGCGCCGGCTGCCCGTGACGCAGTGCACGCGTTGCGTCCGTCGCTGATCCGGGAAGTGGCAAACGCCGGCTTCGGCGTGCCGGACATGCTGCCTTTCTGGTTCGGCGAATCCGATCGCGTGACGCCGGACTTCATTCGCGACGCCGCCGCGGCGGCGCTACGCGATGGCGCGACCTTCTACACGCACAACCTCGGCACTGCGCCGCTGCGCGATGCGATTGCGGCCTACGTCAGCGCCCGTCACGGTGCGACGGCGGCCGACACCGTGGCTGTGACGAGCTCGGGCGTGAGCGCACTGATGCTGGCTGCGCAGCTGCTGGTCGGTCCGGGTGAGCGCGTCGTCGCGGTCACACCGCTGTGGCCGAATCTAGTCGAGATTCCGAAGATCCTTGGGGCGCAGGTCGAATGCGTGCCGCTCGGCTATGGCGATGCGGGCTGGCAACTCGATGTCGGGCGGCTGCTTGCGGCGCTGACGCCCGATACGCGGATGCTGCTGATCAACTCGCCGAACAATCCGACCGGCTGGACGATGTCGCCTGACGACCAGCAAGCGGTGCTCGCCCATTGCCGCCGCCATGGCATCTGGCTCGTTGCCGACGAGGTGTACGAGCGGCTCGCGTTCGACGCGAGCGGTGCGGACGGCGCGCCATCGTTCCTCGACATCGCGTCGCGCGACGAGCGGGTCGTCGTCGTGAATTCGTTTTCGAAAGCGTGGGCGATGACGGGCTGGCGCCTGGGGTGGCTCATCGCGCCGGCAGCGGTGATGGCTGACCTGTCGAAGCTCGTCGAATACAACACGTCATGTGCGCCGGGCTTCGTGCAGGCCGCCGGTGAAGTCGCATTGCGCGATGGCGAGCCGTTCGTGCGGTCGTTCGTCGCGGCGCTGCGCGATGCGCGCGATCACCTGGTTGCCGCGCTACGTACCCTGCCGGGTGTCGAGGTACCACCTCCGTCGGGCGCGATGTACCTGTTTCTGCGCCTGCCGGGCGCGTCAGACAGTCTCGCGTTCTGCAAGACGCTGGTGCGCGAGGCAGGACTCGGACTGGCGCCCGGGCGGGCGTTCGGCCCGGAGGGGGAAGGATTCGTGCGCTGGTGCTACGCATGCGATCCGGCGCGGCTCGATGCGGGTGTCGAGCGGTTGCGCCGGTTCCTCGCACGCGGCGTGGCCGTCCGCTGAAGCGGGGTCGGAGCGGAGGCGGCGCGCTGGCGGCGGCCCGTTCGGCTCATCTTTACGCACCGGGCAATTTTGCGTAATATGGCGCTCAGTCACGCGGTTCCGTCGTTGAGCCGTGCTGTTCCGTCCGGTTTGGGCCTGGCCTGAAGTTGATTCGCCGCCCCCGGTTCGTGCTCCCATCAATATGACCGATCAGAATCGGGCGAGCGCGTCTTCCGTTCCTTTCGTCTGTTTGTTGATCCGGTTCGTTTGACCACAGGGTCTGGCCTAGCTGCATGAATACCCAAGAGGCGAAGATCGTCCTCGAGACTGCTTTGATCTGCGCGCAGGAACCGCTGAAACTCGGCGATTTGCGCAAGCTCTTTGCCGACGGCGTGTCGGCTGACACGGTCCGCACGTTGCTCGAAGATCTGAAACAGGATTGGTCCGGCCGCGGCGTCGAACTGGTGGCGCTGGCAACCGGATGGCGCTTCCAGAGCAAGCCGGCGATGCGTCACTATCTGGATCGCCTGCATCCCGAGAAGCCGCCGAAATATTCGCGTGCGGTGCTCGAAACGCTCGCGATCATTGCGTATCGGCAACCTGTCACGCGCGGCGACATCGAAGAGATTCGCGGCGTGACGGTCAATACGCAGGTGGTCAAGCAACTCGAGGATCGCGGCTGGATCGAAGTGATCGGTCATCGCGACGTGCCGGGACGCCCGGCGCTGTATGCGACGACCAAGCAGTTCCTCGACGACCTCGGCCTGAAGGCGCTCGATGATCTGCCTGCGCTCGAAGAGCCGGCCGCGAACATCGAGGCCGCGCTGCTTGCGCAGCAGGCGATGGATTTCGACGAGGGCATGCCGGTTGCCGACGACGCAAATGGCGACGCGCCGCAAGCGGATGAGGCATCCGCCGGTCAATCGGCAGGATTGCCGGATGATCCCGCGGCGGACGTCGCGTCGACGCATGAAATCGCGAGCCGCGATACGCTCGATGCTGTTCGCGGGCAAACGGAACAAATGGAACAGGCTGGCGCCGAAGCAGTGCCAGCCGGTGTGCAGCCCGAGCCGCTGCGCGCGGATTGGAGCGAGGAAGATCGCAAGCCGGCTGCCGAAGCGGTTGCCGGAGACGGAGCGGAAGCGGCCGGCGACATGCCCGGCGAGGCTGGCCAGGCCGACGCCCCCCGTTCCCGTCCTGCGGACGACGAGATGCTGGACGACACGTCCGACAGTCTCGCCGATGCCGTACGAAGCGCCAGTGCACCCATCGGTGCCGATGCGCTGCCGGACGACGAAGCAGAACCTGAACAGCGTCGCGCCTGATCGCGGCCAACTTCTTGCCGCGCCCGCGCCGGGCGCGAGACCTGACATTTTGAGGTTGTTTTGACAGATATCCACGATATTGAATCGTCCGCGCCTGCCGTGCAGGCAGCGCGTGCCGACGATGCACCGGAGCAGGGCGCTTCGGCCGAGGGTGGCGACGAGCGTCCCCGCCGCGTTCTGCGGCGAGGCCCGCGCAGC
>NZ_JAAGPE010000391.1:0-7282 GCF_017104605.1 Burkholderia sp. Ac-20384
CCGATGCGCGTCCGTATGCGGGCTGGTTCGACGGCCTCGGTTGCCGCACGCTCGCCGATCTGCGCGGCCTGCCGCGCGCGGGGCTGCAGCGCCGCTGCGGTCCCGCGTTGCTGGCCGCGCTCGATCGCGCGTATGGCGATGCGGTCGAGCCGCTTGCATGGATGGCGGTGCCGCCCGTGTTCGACGTGCGGCTCGAATTGCAGGAGCGTGTCGAATACGCGGAAGCCGTGTTGTTCGTGGCGCGGCGGCTCGTCGTGCAGCTCTGCGGCTGGCTGGCCGCGCGGCACCTGTCGCTGGCCGCGATGACGTTCGATCTCGAACACGAGCGCGGCCGCCAGGCCGTGCCGCCGACGCCGCTCGAGCTTGCGTTCGCGTCGCCGGTGCGTGACGAGGCGCATTTCATGCGGCTGCTCGGCGAGCGGCTCGCGCGCGTCGAGTTGCCGGCTGCGGTGATTGCGGTGCGTCTGAAGGCCACGCGGGTCGAATCGGTCGCGCCGCCGGCCGACGATCTGTTCCCCGAGCCGGGCGGCACGCGCGAGACGCGTGCGCGGCTGTTCGAGCGGCTGGTCGCACGGCTCGGCGCGGACAACGTGCTGCGCGCGGCGCCCGTCGCCGATCACCGGCCCGAGGCGGCGAACCGCTGGCTGACGCTCGATGCGCAGGCCGGCAAGCCGGCTGCCGGGCCGCCGGCCGTGCCGCCGAGGCCCGCGTGGTTGCTCGCGGAGCCGCTGCCGTTGTTGATGCGCGGGGAGCGGCCGGTATTTCATACGCCGCTCAGGATGATGTCGTCGGTGGAGCGGATCGAGGCCGGATGGTTCGACGGTCAGCTCGCTGCGCGCGATTACTGCGTCGCGCAGGACGAGGCCGGTGCGTGCTACTGGGTGTTCAAGGAGCGGGCGGGCAGCGAGGCCGAGCCGCGCTGGTTCCTGCACGGCCTGTTCGGGTGAACGGTCATGGTTGCGGAATTCAGCTGGCTGCCCGATTACGCGGAGTTGTTCTGCCGTTCGAACTTTTCGTTCCTGCATGGCGCGTCGCATGCGGAGGAACTGGTCGAGCGTGCGTTCGAGCTCGGCTATCGCGGGATCGCGATCACCGACGAATGCTCGCTTGCGGGCGCACCGCGCATGCACGTCGCGGCGAAGGCGAAAGGGCTGCCGCTCGTCATCGGTTCGTATTTCGACGTCACGCCGGATGAAGTCGCGCCCGGCCACGATCCGGGCCCGGGGGCGTTCGGGCTCGTGTTGCTTGCGCAGAACCGCGAGGGCTACGGCAACCTGTCCGAGCTGATCTCGTGGCGGCGGATGGCAGCGCCGAAGGGCACTTACCAGCTGACGTCGCGGATGCTGTCGGCGCCGCCTGCCGAGTTTGCGCACTTGCGCGGCATCCCTGACTGCTTCGCGATTCTCGTGCCGACGTATCCGGTGCGTGCCGACGTACTCGATGCGCAGGTCGCGTGGTTCCGCACGACCTTCGGCGAACGTGCACGGCTCGGGCTCGTGCAATTGCAGCGCGCGCTGGACGGTGCGCAGCGCGAGGAGATTCGTGCGGCGAGCGAGCGGCGTGGCGTGCGCATCGTCGCACTCGGCGACGTGACGATGCACCGGCGCTCGTGCAAGGAGCTGCAGGACGTGATGACGGCGATTCGCGTCGGCATGCCGGTTTCCGAGTGCGGGTATGCGCTTGCGCCGAATGCGGAACAGCATTTGCGTGGGCGGAACCGGATCGGGAATCTGTATTCGCCGGCGGAGATCGAGGAAACCTGCACGATTCTCGATACGTGCGATTTCAAACTGGACACGCTGCGCTACGAGTATCCCGACGAGATCGTGCCGAAGGGGCTCACGCCGACGAGCTATCTGGAACAGGAAACCATGGCCGGGGCGGCCACGCGCTATCCGCAAGGTGTGCCGGAGAAGGTGTCTAAGCAGATCCGGTATGAACTCGACCTGATCGCGCAGCTGAGCTACGAACCGTTCTTCCTGACCATCTACGACATCGTCAAATACGCGCGCAGCCAGAACATCCTGTGCCAGGGGCGCGGCTCGGCGGCGAACTCGGTCGTCTGCTTCTGCCTCGGCATCACCGAGGTGAATCCCGAGCAGAGCACGATGCTGTTCGAGCGCTTCATCAGCGCGGAGCGAGGCGAGCCGCCCGATATCGACGTCGACTTCGAGCATCAGCGCCGGGAAGAGGTGATCCAGCATATCTACGAAAAATACGGGCACAACCGCGCAGCACTCGCCGCCGCCGTATCGACGTACCGCCCGCGTGGCGTGTTGCGCGAAACCGGCAAGGCGCTCGGCGTCGATCCGATGCTGGTCGATCGTGTCGCGAAAGCGCACCGCTGGTTCGATGGCAGCCGCGACCTGCTGCAGCAATTCTCGACGATCGGGCTCGATCCCGAGACGCCGCTCATCCTGGCGTGGGCCCGGCTCGCCGCGCGGCTGCTGAACTTTCCGCGCCACCTGTCGCAGCACTCGGGCGGTTTCGTGATCAGCCGCGGCAAGCTCACGCGGCTCGTGCCGGTCGAGAACGCAGCGATGGACGGGCGGCGCGTGATCCAGTGGGACAAGGACGATCTCGAAGCGCTCGGGCTGATGAAGGTCGACGTGCTCGCGCTCGGCATGCTGTCGGCGCTGCATCGCGCATTCGACATGCGTACCGCGTGGCGCGGGCCGCCGGAGCCGGATGGTGAGCCGTTCACGCTGAAGCACATTCCGCAGGATGACAAGGCCACCTACGACATGATCTGTCGTGCCGATACGGTCGGCGTGTTCCAGATCGAATCGCGCGCGCAGATGTCGATGCTGCCGCGCCTGCGCCCGGAGACCTACTACGACCTGGTGATCGAGGTGGCGATCGTGCGGCCGGGGCCGATCCAGGGCGGGGCGGTACACCCCTATCTGAAACGGCGCCAGGGAATCGAAAAGGTCAGTTATCCGAAGGAGGAATTGAAGCCCGCGCTCGAACGTACATACGGCGTGCCGATCTTCCAGGAGCAGGTGATGCAGATCGCGATGATCGCGGCCGGCTTCACACCGGGCGAGGCCGACCAGCTGCGCCGTGCGATGGCCGCGTGGAAGCGCAAGGGCAATCTGGAGCAATATCACCGCAAGATCGTCGACGGGATGCGCGAGCGCGATTACCCACCCGACTTCGCCGAGCAGATCTTCGAACAGATCAAGGGTTTCGGCGATTACGGTTTCCCTGAAAGCCACGCAGCAAGCTTCGCGAAACTCGCGTACGCCAGCAGCTGGCTCAAATGCCACGAACCGGCGATCTTCCTCGCCGCGCTGCTGAACAGCCAGCCGATGGGTTTCTACCCGCCGTCGCAACTCGTGCAGGACGCGAAGCGTCACGGCGTGCAGGTGCTGCCGATCGACGTGACGCAAAGCAACTGGGAAGCCTCGCTCGAAGCGCTGCCCGACCAGCCACCTCCGCACGGCCAGCCGGCCGTGCGGCTCGGCCTGTCGCTCGTGCGTGGGCTCGGCGAAGCCGCCGCACGCCGCATCGAAGCCGCACGCACGGCGGCCGGCCCGTTCGACAACGTCGACACCCTCGCACGCCGCGCGCAACTCGAACGCCGCGATCTCGAAGCGCTCGCCGCCGCGAACGCGCTTGCAATGCTCGCCGGCCATCGTCGCGATGCGCTGTGGCAAGCGGTGGCAGCCGCCCCCGAACGCGACCTGCTCGCGACCGCGCCGATCGACGAAGCCGAGAAGCCCGCGCTCGGCGCGCCGTCGGAAGCCGACGACATCCTCGCCGACTATCACACCACCGGCCTCACGCTGAACCGCCACCCCGTCGCGCTGCTGCGGCCCGAGCTGCGCGCGCGGCGGCTGTCGTCCGCGGCCGAATTGCACGACCGCCCCGACGGCCGGCTCGCACGCGCGTGCGGGCTCGTGACCGCGCGGCAGATGCCGGGCACCGCGAAAGGCGTGATGTTCATGACGCTCGAGGACGAAACGGGCTGCGTGAACCTGATCGTCCGGCCCGAACTGCTCGCGCGGCAGCGCCGCGAAACCCTCGATTCGCGGCTGCTTGCCGCGTCCGGCGTGTGGCAGGTCGCGAGCGACGTGAGGCACCTCGTCGTGCAGCACTTCGAGGATCTGACGCCGCTGCTCGGCGGCCTGCGCACCTCGAGCCGCGAATTCCACTGACGCAAACGGCGCGTGCCGCCGAACGCGCGGTGCCTCGCCGTTCGTGCATACCAGTCGGCTCAACTGGTCCTATTCAGGTCTCATATTCGCGCCAAAAACCTGGCCGAACCGCGTACTGGAACTGTCCCCTTGCATACCAATCCGGGTAAATCCCTATCCCGTACTTCGTTGTAAACAAAGGGTTTGTGAGGACTAAAACGCTTGCCGGGCAAGGCTTTCGGCGATTTCCGCACCACTAATACCAGTTCGTTGACTGGTATTATGGTGGTTATATAATGCCCTCACTTTCGACGGCCTGCGGTCGTCGTCCGACACCCGGAGGCACATGGAAACCGGCTGGTCCGAACTGGCGCCCGATCCCCTCAGCGACACGCCGCTTTATCTGCAGCTCGCCCGCAACCTGGCGAGCGCGATCCACGCCGGCGCGTGGCGAGCCGGCGAGGCGCTGCCGTCGGAGCGACTGCTGTCGGTGTCGGTCGGCGTGTCGCGGATCACGGCCCGTCGCGCACTCGCGCTGCTGGTCGAGCAGGGGCTGATCAAGCGGGCGCGCGGGGCGGGCAGTTTCATCACGCCGCGCGTCGCCGATCCGCTGTCGCGTCTCGTCGGCTTCACCGCGAAGATGCAGCAGCGCGGCTTCGTGCCCGATTCGGTGTGGCTGTCGCGCACGCTGCGCGCCGCAAACCGCGACGAGATCACGCGTCTCGGCCTCGCGCCCGGCGCGACGGTGGCGCGGCTCGAACGGCTGCGCCGCGCGGACGGCATCGTGATGGCGGTCGAGCACTCGACGCTGCCGGCCGCGGTGGTGCCCGATCCGCAGGTGCTCGGCGCGTCGCTGTACGAATACCTCGAAGCGCGCGGGATGACCGTCGTGCGCGCGCTGCAGCACTTTCGCGCGGCGAACGCGACCCACGCGATCGCGAAATGGATGGCGGTGAAGCCGGGTTCGGCCCTGCTGGTGATCACGCGGATCGGCTACGGTGCCGACCAGCGCGCGATCGAAATGAGTGAAACGTATTGCCGCGACGATTACTACGACTTCGTCGCCGAACTGAAACGCTGACGCGCGAGACTGCCCGCGCGCGACACGCGTGAAGCAACGACACGGATTTGCAAATCACGACGCGGATGCCCGCGTCACCAGATCATCAAGAGAACGTCATGCTGACTGGAAACATCCTTACCCCCGACGGCTGGATTCACGGTTCGCTCGATAGCGAAAACGGCCGCATTACGACCCTCGACGGCAAGCCCGTCGATCCCGCGAAGAACGACGCGCCTTACATCCTGCCCGGCTTCATCGACCTGCACGTGCATGGTGGCGGCGGCGCCGACGTGATGGAAGGCGGCGATGCGATCGAGACGATCGCCCGCACGCACGCGCAATTCGGCACGACGAGCCTGCTCGCGACGACGATGACCGCGCCGCGCGACGAACTGATGAAAGTCGTCGGCAACCTCGGCAGCGTCGCGCGCACCCGTACGCCGGGCGGCGCGCGCGTGCTCGGCGTGCACCTCGAAGGCCCGTACATCAACCCCGGCAAGCTCGGCGCGCAGCCCGACGCGGCCGTGTCGGCCGTGCTCGACGAAGTGCTGAAGTACCTGTCGATCGCGCCGATCCGCGTCGTCACGCTCGCGCCGGAAATCGCCGGCCACATCGAGATCATCGGCGAGATGGCCGCGCGCGGCGTGCGCGTGCAGCTCGGCCATTCGCTCGCGACCTACGACGACGCGGTGGCCGCGCTCAAGCACGGCGCATGCGGTTTCACGCACCTGTTCAACGCGATGTCGCCGCTGCATCACCGCAACCCGGGCCTGGTGGGCGCGGCGCTTGCTCACGCCGAATACGCGGAAATCATCCCCGACCTGCTGCACGTCCACCCGGGCGCGATTCGTGCGGCGCTGCGTGCGATCCCGCGCCTGTACGTCGTGACCGACAGCACGTCCGCAACGGGCATGCCCGACGGCGAATACCGGCTCGGCAGCCAGCACGTGACGAAGTGCCTCGGCGGCGTGCGCCTCGCCGACGGCACGCTCGCCGGCAGCACGCTGACGATGGACCAGGCGCTGCGCAACCTCGTGTCGCTCGGCCTGCCGATCGCCGACGTGTCGAACCGGATGTCGCGCTATGCGGCCGACTACCTCGGCGTCACCGATCGCGGCCGCCTCGAGCGCGGCGCATGGGCCGACCTCGCGGTGTTCGATCGCGACCTGAACCTCACCGCGACCTATGTCGAAGGAGAATCGATTGTCGAATATGCTTAAGGAAGCGCGCGAGTCCGCCCAGGTCGTCGCCGCGCAGATCGCCGACACCACGCGCGTCGAAGCGCTCGCCGGCCAGTTGCTCGATCACCCGCCGGCCGTCGCGCTGACGGTCGCGCGCGGCAGCTCGGATCACGCTGCGAGCTATTTCGCGAGCCTGACGATGAGCCGCCTCGGCGTGCCGGTCGCGTCGCTGCCGATGTCGGTCGCGACGCTGCAGCAGGCGCCGCTGAAGGTGCAGGACCAGCTTGCGATCGCCTTCTCCCAGTCGGGCAAGAGCCCCGATCTCGTCAATACGATGGCCGCGCTGCGCGAAGCCGGTGCGCGCACCGTCGCCGCGGTGAACGTGCTGCCGTCGCCGCTCGCCGACGCGTGCGAGCATCAGTTGCCGCTGCTCGCCGGCCCCGAACTGTCGGTGGCCGCGACCAAGAGCTATATCGCGATGCTGTCGCTGTCCGCGCAGATCGTCGCGTACTGGCAGCGCGACGCCGCGCTGGTGACCGCGCTGCGCGGCCTGCCCGACGTGCTCGCGCAAGCCGGCCAGCTCGACTGGTCGCAGGCCGTTGCCGCGCTGGCCGGTGTCGAACGGATGATCGTGATCGGCCGCGGCCTGGGCCTCGCGATCGCGCAGGAAGCCGCGCTGAAGCTGAAGGAAACGTCCGGCATCCAGGCCGAGGCGTTCTCGAGCGCCGAAGTCCGTCACGGCCCGATGGAGCTGGTCGCCCGCGACTATCCGCTGCTCGCGCGCGCGTCGCTGCACGCGTTGGTGCGCCACCTGCGCCATCACGGCGAGACGGTCGACAACCGGGCCGATCTCGAAGCGTGCATCGCCCGCGGGCTGCCGGCCGTCGACGAATGGATCG
>NZ_JAAGPE010000392.1:0-7273 GCF_017104605.1 Burkholderia sp. Ac-20384
CCGGCAGTGCCTGGGTTTCCGACGTGTCCCCTCCCGTCCCCCGAACGCGCCCACCACGGCCGCCCAGCCCGCCAGCGAGCCGGCGAAGGTGCCGTCGAGGCGCAGCGCGAGCGCTGCGCCGATCGCGAGCCACGGCACGGTAAACGTAATGAACAGGAACGCGAAGCCAGCCGGGTTCAGCGAGCGGATCGTGCGCAGCCAGCGCGTCTCGCGGTGCCACAGCGGCCCGAACGACGGCTCGATCACGTCGGTCGCGACCTCGACCTCCGACAGCACGGTGCGTCGCCCGAGGCGGCGCGGCAGCTCGGCCAGCCAGAAATCGTCGGCCAGTTCGTCCTTCAGCGCGGGAAAGCCGCCGATCCGGTCGAGCGTGTCGCGCGTCAGCGCAAGCGTCGCGCCGAAGCCGAAGCGGCTCGAACGGCCGAGGTGCGTGATCCGGACCGACGGCGCGAACCATGCGTCGACGAACTGCGCGCCGATCCGCGTCCAGAACCCGCCGACGCTGCGCGCATGATACAGGCACGTGACGACACCCACCGACACGTCGGCGAGCGGCGCCGTCACGCGCTCCAGATAGTCGGGCTTCACAGCGATGTCGCTGTCCGCGATCACGATGCGGCCGTACTTCGCACGCTCGGCGAGGTTGATCAGGTTGCTGACCTTCAGGTTCTTGCCGTGCACGCGCGCATCGATCACGAGCGTGATGTCGCACTCGGGATAATCGGCGCGCAGCCGTTCGACCACGGCGATGGCCGGATCGACCGCCGACGCGACGCCGAACAGCACTTCATACCGCGGATGGCGCTGCTCGCAGAACGTCGCGAGGTTTTCGTACAGGTGCGGCTCCGCGCCGCACAGCGGCTTGAGCACGCTGACCGGCTCGAAGCCGTCGCGCACGGCCGTGCGCGGCGTACGCGGCCTCGGGGCGAACGCGGCGACGAGCGCATAGCCGGCCGCGGCCAGCGTGAAGACGATCAGGAGCCAGTCGAGCATCGTTGCGGTTGCCGTCATGCGCGACGCCTCCCGGCGACCTGAACGCCATGGAGAACGCTTGTGCGTGATTGAGCGTGATTCGGTATTCCGACAACGACGAACGCGGGCACGACCCGACTCCTTGTTCCAGCAGCGTCTGTGTATGAGGGAGGCTCGCCCCATCCTTCGGGTATGGCCATGCCCGGCTTCGCGTGGTGCATCTCCACGCGACACCCGGACGGGATACGGGAAGATTCGTATGGCTACCTTCGGCACAACATGGGCAGGCGCCGGATTTTAGCAGTCTGCGGCACCCCGCGCTCGGCACTACGAGAAACGGACTGGTGCAATTCCGGCAAAGCTGCGCAGTCGGCGAACCATTTCGGTGCACCCGCGTTCACGTTAGCGTAAGCGGTTTGCAGGCGTATTGCAGTCTTGAAAATCAAACGTTTCGTGCAAATTTGTACGTCGATGCGGATTCACATCCAATCGCCGTAAAGATTGGTAATTAATCAGCGATTGGATTGATTTTTGCAACGATCGCAGAATTCGACCCTGCATCCCTGAAAGGCGCATGGGTATCGAGCCGCCCCCAGCACGATCCGGAGCCCTTTGGCAAAATCCTTGGCATTTGTTGCGTAAGTGCATCACCCCGCTACCCCGTTCGAAGGCCAACCGATGACTCCGTTTTCCGTACTCGATCTCGCCCCCATTCCGGCCGGCGCCGACGCCTCCCAGGCATTCCGCAACACCGTCGATCTCGCGCAGCACGCGGAACGCTGGGGTTACCAGCGCTACTGGCTCGCCGAGCATCACAACATGCCCGGCATCGCGAGCGCGGCAACGGCCGTCGTGATCGGCCACGTCGCGGGCGCCACGCAGACGATCCGGGTCGGGTCGGGCGGCATCATGCTGCCGAACCACGCGCCGCTCGTGATCGCCGAGCAGTTCGGCACGCTTGCGTCGCTGTATCCGGGGCGCATCGACCTCGGCCTCGGCCGTGCGCCCGGCACCGACCAGACCACGTCGCGCGCGCTGCGCCGCGACCTGATCGGCAGTGCCGACTCGTTTCCGGATGATGTCGCCGAGCTGCAGCGCTACTTCGCGGAGCCGGTGCCTGGCCAGCGCGTGCGCGCGGTGCCCGGCGCAGGGCTCGACGTGCCCGTGTGGCTGCTCGGCTCGAGCCTGTTCAGCGCCCAGCTCGCCGCGATGCTCGGGTTGCCGTTCGCGTTCGCGTCGCACTTCGCGCCGGATTACCTGATGCGCGCGCTCGAGATCTATCGAGCGCAGTACCGGCCGTCGGCCGCGTGGCCGAAGCCGCATGCGATGGTCGGCGTCAACGTGTTCGTCGCCGATACCGACGACGAGGCGCGGCGCCTGTTCACGTCGCTGCAGCAGCAGTTCATCAATCTGCGGCGCGGCACGCCGGGCAAGCTGCCGCCGCCGGTCGACGTGCTCGAGGCGAACGAGCTCGAACTCGCGACGGTTGCGCATTCGCTGTCGTTCGCGGCGGTCGGCTCGCGCGACACGGTGCGCGACAAGCTGCGCGACCGCATCGCGCAGACGGGGGCCGACGAGCTGATCGTCACCGCACAGATCTACGATCACGCGGCACGGTTGCGCTCGTTCGAATTGACCGCGCAGATCCGCGACGAGCTCGCGAGCGAAACGCGCTGACGGCGCGCGCCCGGGCCGCCTGCGGCCGTCCCCGCATCACTGCGGGTGCACGGCCTCCAGCCCGTCGAGCAGCGCCTTGTGGAACGCGTCCGGGTCCTGGATCTGCGGCGCGTGCCCGAGCGCCGGGAACTCGACGAGCTGCGCGCCGGGAATCGCGGCCTGCGTGCGCTTCGCGAGCTCCGGATAGTGGCCGAGCTTCGCATGCACGTCGGGCGGCGAGACGTCCTTGCCGATCGCGGTCGTGTCCTTGTCGCCGATCATCAGCAGCGTCGGCACGCGGATCGCACCGAGTTCATAGACCACCGGCTGCGTGAGGATCATGTCGTAGATCAACGCGGAGTTCCACGCGACCGCGTCGCGACCGGCGCCACGGTACATCCCGGCCAGCATCTGCACCCAGCGCTCGTACGACGGCGACCACTTGCCCGCGTAGTACGTGCCCTGCTCGTAGCGGCGGATGCCGTCGGCCGTGGTCTTCAGTTCGCGTGCATACCAGTAGTCGATCGACAGCGGCGGCACGCCGAGCGCCTTCCAGTCCTCGAGGCCGATCGGGTTCACGAGCACGAGCTGGTCGGTCGCCTTCGGATACATCAGCGCGTAGCGCATCGCGAGCATCCCGCCCGTCGAGTGGCCGACGATCGTCGCCGACTTCACCCCCATCGATTCGAGCAGCGCGTGCGTGTTGCGCGCCAGCTGCTGGAAGCTGTACTGATAACGATCGGGCTTCGACGACTTGCAGAAGCCGATCTGGTCCGGCGCGATCACGCGATAGCCGGCACGGCTCAGCACGCCGATCGTGTCCTCCCAGGTCGCCGCACAGAAGTTCTTCCCGTGCAGCAGCACGACGGTGCGGCCGTTCGGGTGTGCCGGCTGCACGTCGAGGTAGGCCATCTCGAGCGTTTCGCGCTGCGACACGAACGTGTACAGATGAACGGGCGCCGGATAAGTGAACCCTTCCAGGCGCGGGCCATACACGGGCCCGTCGTTACCGGCGGGCGAAACGGCGGCCGCCATGGCGGGCATGGCACACGCGACGGCGACACCCGCGCCGAGCACGGCGGCGCGCGCGGCAAACAACATCTTGCGAATCGAAAGCATGGCGATCACGGTGATTGGAGACGCACGCGGGCGGCCAGGCCGCCTCGCGCCCCGCGATTCTACGCGGTCGCGCTGACGACGGCGCGCAACACTCCGGGGCCGCGCGACTTCCGCGCGCGCGACGAACTCGGGTATCGTGTGACGTGACCCTGAAACGCGTGCAGGCGATTCCCATGAAAAACGTCCTCAGCATTCAGTCGCACGTCATCTACGGCCATGCCGGCAACAGTGCGGCCGTATTCCCGATGCAGCGCCTCGGCATCAACGTCTGGCCGCTCAATACCGTCCAGTTGTCGAATCACATGCAGTACGGACACTGGGCCGGCAGCGCGATCGATGCCGCAAAGATGGAACAGCTCGTCGACGGCATCGCCGCGATCGGCGCACTCAAGCGCTGCGACGCCGTGCTGTCCGGCTTCCTCGGCTCGCCGCCGCAAGCGCGTGCGGCCGTCGAGATCGTCCGCTCGGTGAAGGCGATGAACCCGAACGCGTGGTACTTCTGCGATCCGGCGATGGGCCAGACGGGCGGCATCCGGCCCGAGCCCGGCGTCGAGGAATTCATGGTCCAGGAGATGCCGGCGCTCGCAGACGGCATGTCGCCGAACCACACCGAACTGCAGAAGCTCGCCGGGCGGCGCATCGAAACCGTTGCCGAAGCCGTCGAAGCCTGCCGCGCGCTGATCCGCCGCGGGCCGCAGATCATCCTCGTCAAGCACCTGCACGACCGCAACAGCCCGGCCGATCGTTTCAACATGCTCGCCGTCACCGAAACCGAAGCGTGGATCGGCCAGCGCCCGCTGTACGCATTTCCGCGCCATCCGGTCGGCGTCGGCGACCTGACCAGCGCGATCTTCGTCGCCTGCCGGCTGCGCGGCGACTCCGTGCGCGCGGCGTTCGAGCACACGCTCGCGGCCGTGCATGCGGTCGTGAAGGCCACCTACGATGCGCGCCGCTACGAGCTCGAACTCGTCGCCGCGCAGGACGAAATCGCGCGCCCGAGCGAATGGTTCGGCGCGTGGGTCACGGACGCCTGACACGCCGGCGTCGCCCTCCGCTTCACCGGCGCGCCTCCCGCGCCGCACCGCTTTCCCGCCTCATCCCTGCCGCACCGCGACTGCCGGCGATAGTTGTCCCGACGCTGCTTCGAGATCGCTTCGATGCGGATGCAAACGTTTCCGGACTTCACATGAATGACACCGATTCCTCGCTATGCTCGCGGCGGCACGACCCGGCGCAGCCGCATCCTGCGACCCGGGCGCGCTCTTCCAGCAGGTCCTGCCAATCGGCTCCCTCCTTTACCGCACGATAACGACCATGACCCGATCGAACCGTCGTGACTTCCTGCGCGTCGCTGCCGGCACCGCCGGCGCCGCCGCGCTGAACCTGTTTCCGCCCGTGATTCGCGATGCGCTTGCGATTCCCGCGAACCGCCGCACCGGCACCATCCGCGATATCGAACACATCGTGATCCTGATGCAGGAGAACCGCTCGTTCGACCACTACTTCGGCACGATGCGCGGTGTCCGCGGCTTCGGTGACCCGCGCCCGCTGCGCCTCGCGAACGGCAAGTCGGTGTTCCACCAGCCGGTCGGCCCGGCCGAGCTGCTGCCGTTCCATCCGGGCGCGGACAAGCTCGGCCTGCAGTTCCTGCAGGACCTGCCGCACGGCTGGCAGGACATGCACGCCGCCTGGAACAAGGGCCGCTACGACCAGTGGGTGCCGAACAAGGGCACCACGACGATGGCGTACCTGAAGCGCGACGACATCCCGTTCCACTACCAGCTCGCCGACGCGTTCACGATCTGCGACGCGTACCACTGCGCGATCCCGAGCTCGACCGATCCGAACCGCTACTACATGTGGACGGGCTACGTCGGCAACGACGGCACGGGCGGCGGCCCGGTGCTCGGCAACGAGGAAGCGGGCTACGGCTGGACGACCTATCCGGAAGTGCTGGAGAACGCCGGCGTGTCGTGGAAGATCTACCAGGACGTCGGCACCGGCCTGAACGCCGCCGGGTCGTGGGGCTGGACGCAGAACCCGTACATCGGCAACTACGGCGACAACTCGCTGCTCTACTTCAACCAGTACCGCAACGCACTGCCCGGCACGCCGCTGTACGACAAGGCGCGCACCGGCACCAACATCAGCGCGGGCGGCACGCTGTTCGACGTGCTGCAGCAGGACGGGAAGAACGGCACGCTGCCGCAGGTGTCGTGGATCTGCGCGCCGGAAGCGTATTCGGAGCATCCGAACTGGCCGGCGAACTACGGCGCGTGGTACATCGAGCAGGTGCTGCAGGCGCTCGTGTCGAATCCGGAGGTATGGAGCAAGACCGCGCTCTTCATCACGTACGACGAAAACGACGGCTTCTTCGACCACGTGCAGCCGCCGTTCGCGCCGCAGTCGCGCGACAACGGGCTGTCGACGGTCGCGACGACCAACGAGGTGTTCCCCGGCGACGCATCGCACATGGCCGGCCCGTACGGGCTCGGGCCGCGCGTTCCGATGCTCGTCGTGTCGCCGTGGACGAAGGGCGGCTGGGTCTGCTCGCAGACCTACGATCACACGTCGCTGCTGCAATTCATCGAGGCACGCTTCGGCGCGCAATACCCGGTCAAGGCCGGCAATATCTCGCCGTGGCGTCGCACGGTGTGCGGTGACCTGACCGCCGCGTTCGATTTCGCGACGGCCGACGCCGGCTGGCCGAAGCTACCGGACACGAGCGGCTACGCGCCGCCCGACCGCCTGCGTCATCCCGACTACATCCCCGTGCCGCCGGTGTTTCAGAAGCTGCCGAAGCAGGAGGCCGGGCTTCGTCCGGCGCGCGCGCTGCCGTACGAGCTGTTCGCGCACGGCCGCGTCGAATCGGTGAACGGCCTGTTCCGGCTGACTTTCGCGAACACGGGCCGCGCGGGCGCGTCGTTCCAGGTGCAGTCACGCAACCGTCTCGACGGCCCGTGGGCATACACGGTCGAAGCCGGCAAGCGGATCGACGACACGTGGAGCGCCGCCGCGTCGCTCGGCCTGTACGACCTCGACGTGTACGGCCCGAACGGCTTCTACTGCCATTTCCGCGGCCCGTTCGCGACCGGTGTCGGCAGCGCGAACGTGAACCCCGAGGTGATCTACGGCTACGACGTCGCGAACGGCAACATCACGCTGCGCCTGATGAACCGCGGCCACAAGGCCGTGCGGCTCAAGGTCACGAACGCGTACGGCCACGGCCGCGCGCGCACGTTCGACCTCGCACCGGGCCAGCAGATCGACGACTACTGGGATCTGCGCGGCAGCCACGGCTGGTATGACCTGACCGTCAGTGACGGCCGGCTGCTCGGCTTCCTGCGCCGCTTCGCGGGCCACGTCGAGACGGGTCGCCCGAGCACCAGCGATCCGCTGATCCGCACGCACGCATCGCACGACGATGCCGAAGCCGCATCGGACGCCCTGTCCGACTGACGGCGTCCCGTGCGCGGCGCGGCCCCGGCGGGCCGCGCCGCCTCCCTGCTCCCCCTCCCCCTCCCCC